>JALWBK010000216.1 GCA_027037155.1 bacterium
TGGAGTGAGCCTCAAGGGGAGAACCCTCTTTTTAGAAAAAACGTAAGACGTAGCATTCCCCAACTTCCAGCTTTTAACGTCAATCCCCACCCAGCCCTCTTTACCCCACAAAGCCTCATCGGCCTTAACAAAGCTTCTCTCACCCTTATCCCGTTTAAAACAGATCACCTCCCTCAAAAGAGCCCTCTTTTCGTCAAAGTATCCTATATTGCAAAAGTAACCGGAGTCCTTCACCCACATGTTAACGGGAACCACCCTCTCATGGCTCACCTTGCCCTTGATGCGCTCTAAATAAACGCTTTTGGCCCTTGAGTACAAAAAAGGGGCTAAAAAAGAGGCGTTTATCAAAAGTATCACGCTAACCACCGCTCCCTGAAAGAGAAGGGGTCTTAACATCACCTTAGACGGTATCCCTAAAGACCTCAAAGCCACAGGTTCTAAGTTCTGGGAAGAGACCGCAAGAAAAAGCATAACCGAAATCAAAATCGCAAGGGGTCCAAAATCCTTAAGCCCCATGGGCAATCTAAACAGAGCCACCTTCAGCGGATAGGCCAAAGAAACGTGCCTCTCCAAAGCATCATCCAGCACATCTAAAAAACTCCCCAACACGTACACCACACTCAGCGCAAAAAAGACCAGAAGCAGAAACTTCAGGTGCTCATCAAATACGTATCTCTCAAAGCGCTTCCATCCTCTCATGCTGCAAAGACATCCGTTTTCTTAAAGAACAGATACACACCAAGAGCCAAATAGATAACATTCGGAGCCCACACCGAAAGCAACACAGGAACACCCTTGTACACAAGGTTTTGAAACACCGAAAGCAGGGCGTAATATCCCACAAACAACACTACAGATATGACCAGCGAGCTCCACCTGCTATCTCTATGGAAAGTTATAGACAAGGGAATGGCAATAAGGGCAAACAGAATAGGAGTTAAAGCCAAAGAAAATCTCTTATGCAGATGAACCAGTACGTCAATATAAGACCTCTTCTTACGATGCCTCTCCCTCTCTAAGCGCCTGAAGAGTTCAGAAATGATCAACTCTTTCTTGGTAGGCTTTGAAATCAACCCACCTCCCTTTGAAATCCTCTGCACCATCTTTTCAAAAAGCAGCACCTCTGAAGAGCCATCATCGGAAACCACCGTTATCCTGCCCTTTTTCAGCTTCATAACAAAGGATCCGTCCGGACTTCTGGTTATCTTGCACTTTTCAGCCTCCACAACCTTTAGATGCCTTTTATCTCTGTAGTCAAAAATCAGCACATCCCTCATCCAACCATCCTTTATCTCCTCAGCGTACACGGTAACACCCTCAAAAAGCGGGCTGAAGGCATCCTGCACAACCCCCATGTTCTCCCTGTTCAGCAGCATCCTGACCGCTATCGCTTTCACACCCCTCATGCCCCAAGGAGCCACATACAGATTCACCATCAGAACCACAAAAACCAAAAAAGCACCCAAAAACAGCACTGGCCGAGCCATTCTCCTCACAGAAATACCAAGACTCCTTGCCGCCACAACCTCCATATCGGCGGATAAACGGGTAAAGGCCACGCTGCAGCCCACTAGAAAAGCCGCGGGAATAACGAAACCGCTCACTGCCACCACCGCACAAAATATAAGGGCGATCAGCAAATAGAAACTCCCACCTCCCACAAGCACCAGCACATCAAAAAGCCTTGACACAATCATAACCACCGCAAGAACCAAAAAGGCTACCAAGGAGGGAACAAGAACCTCTCTTAAAACGTATCTATCAAAGAGCTTCACCCTTCACCACGCGCGTTCCGGTAAGGTTGTCATGTACTGGTCTAAGCAAAAAGAAAGAAACGACCAAAAGCACACACCTTAAAAGTCCAACAAAAAATCCAGCAACCTTAGCATCATCACTAACAACCTTTAACCCTAAAGCCCACTTTCCCAAGGTTGCCCCAGCGATCCCATCAAACGCTGCAAAATAAATAAGGAAAAGAGCCCATGGGCTCAACTTTACCTTGGCAATTTGAAAAGCGATCATCAAAGCCTTCAAAAACAGAAGGTCTATAACAAAGGCCATTCCCCTCTCCCAGAAAGACGCCCTTTCGTACATCACATCAATCAGCTGCATATCCTTTCTTCACCTCCTCTATATCAAAGAGCTTATCGGGAATGGGCTCGTTAAACTTCACGTCCTTAAAAGACAATCTTGTGATGTTCCCCATGGCATCAACCACAATCACCTTTTTTATCACAAGATCTCGCCCGAAGTGAACAACCACCTTTTTCAATTGCGAATCCTGCAAAGGCACAAGAACCACCTCATCTTGCTTTTCTTCAACCTTAAAGTACCTCTTCAATCTCTCGGGATGAAGCAACACATCCCTGTAAACAAAGGGAAAGTCCACGCTTCCCTCCTGCACCTCCCCCACAAAGGGATCGTAAATGAGAACTCTTTTGCCCAACACAAGAACCGTTTGCTCATCAGGCTCATCGTAATCCCATCGGCTCTTGTCCCCCTTAAAATAAAAGAAGCCTCTAAAGAGCTTCTTCCTACCGTCGGGAAACTCCACCTCCTGCTCAAACCTGCCCTTTATGGTTTGTACCCCAGAGTACCTCTGCCTGACCTTTGAAAGGAGTGAAAACTTAGAAAAAACCTCAATAGGGCAGATCGTCAGAATCACCAACCAGATCAGGACTATCCTGCTGATAGTTCTCAAACTTAGTGCACTCCTTAATAAAGGTAAGCTTCACCGTTCCAACGGGCCCGTTTCTCTGCTTTCCTATAATCACCTCCGCCACATTGGGCTCTGCCGTCGCTTTGTTATACACCTCATCCCTGTAAATAAAAAGCACTAAATCCGCATCCTGCTCAATAGCTCCCGACTCCCTCAAATCTGAAAGCTGTGGCCTTTTATCGGTTCTTGCCTCAACAGCACGAGAAAGCTGAGACACCGCCACCACAGGCACATTCAGCTCTTTGGCAAGCCCCTTCAGAGAGCGGGAAATTTCAGAAATCTCCTGCTGCCTATTCTCCTTTCTCCCTCTGCCCCTCATAAGCTGCAGGTAATCCACTATTATGAGATCAAGCCCTCGCTCCGCTTGCAGTCTTCTGGCTTTGGCCCTCATCTCAAGCACGCTAATGGCAGGAGTATCGTCAATATAGATAGAAGCGTCGGAAAGTTCACTGGCAGCCTCAATGATACTCTTCCAATCATCGGGAGAGATATTGCCAGTTCTCAGCTTCTGATAATCTACCCTTGAAACCGAAGAGAGCATCCTGAGGGCAATCTGCTCCTTAGACATCTCAAGGCTGAAGATAGCAACTGTTCCTCCCTCCTCAAGGGCCACGTTCAACGCTATATTCAGCACAAAGGAGGTCTTTCCCATACCGGGTCTTGCCGCCACCACCACCAGATCAGAGGGCTGAAAACCCGCTGTCATCCTGTCAAGATCGTAGAAACCTGTAGGAATACCGGTTATGAGCTGTCTCTTGTGTGCCAGCGTCTCAAGCTGAGATATGGCAGCCTTGACCAGCTCTCTTGATGGAGAGAAGTCGCTTCTCGTTCTCTTCTCGGAGATGGCAAAAATCAGGCTCTCCGCCTCGTCAAGAAGCTCTTCCACATCCTTATCACTTTCGTGACACTTCCTGATTATCTCATGGCAAACAGAAATGAGCTCCCTCAGAACAGCCTTTTCTTTCACAATCTGGGCGTACTTAACCACGTGCACCGGCGTAGGCACGAACTCCGCAAGCTCCATAAGATAGTCAATACCACCCACCTGCTCCAAAACGCCCATCTTCTGAAGCTCTGACTCCACAGTGATCAAATCTATGGGATCTCCCCTCTCAAAGAGCTTCAAAAAGGCCTGATATATGAGCGCGTGGCTCTTGCGATAGAAATCCTCCGGACTGATGAGATCCACTATTCTGAGGAGGGAATCATTATCCAAAAAAACAGACCCCAGAACGCTCTTTTCCGCTTCAACGTTCTGGGGCTGTAACAGTCCGGCTGCTTCAGCAACGTCCTTCATAGGACGATTTTACTCTTCTTCCGGCACAACCTCAATAGCCAGCTCAGCCTCCACCTGGTAAGGCAGCTTTACCTTAACGGTATAGTTTCCAAGAGCCTTTATAGGCTCGTCAAGCACTATTCTCTTTCTATCCAGCTCATAGCCCATCTGCTCCAGGGCCTCGGCAATATCCCTGGTGGTAACAGAACCAAAGAGTTTACCCTCTTCACCTGCCCTCTTCTTTATCACAACCTTAAGCTCAGCAAGCTTGGCCGCAAAAGCCTCGTAGCGCTTTCTCTCCTTATTTATCCTCTGCAAGACCATCTGCCTCTGCTTCTCAAGGGCCTTAACGTTCCTGGCTGTAGCCCTGAGAGCAAGACCACGGGGGATTAGGTAGTTTCTGGCATATCCGTCCTTCACATTCACTATATCCCCAGCGTTGCCCAATCCTTCCACATCCTCTTTGAGTATAACCTTCATACCCTTCCTCCCAACAGTCTGATTAGGGACGGACTTAGTGGTTATCCCAATCCCCCAACTTTTTCAAGACTAAACCTTAAACTTGTCCACCTTATCCCCAAGCTCGCCCATCCTCTGGTTTATATCCTGTATAGCCTGCACAGTCTCATCAACACCCTTGGCCACTTCCTCCATGGCGTTGTCCATCTCCACCACGCTTGCCACAGCCTCTTCAATGGCCTTGCTCTGCTCGTTGGACATCACCCTTACCTCATCCATCCTATCCTTAACCTGCCTTGCACCCTCGGCAACCTCCTCAAGAACGCTGGCTGTGCTCACAATCTCCTCTGCCTGCTTTTCCGCCTGCTTGGTGTAATTGCTTATAGCTTCTGCAAAGCTGTCAACGATGGTTTTTATCTCTTCCACCATCCTCTCTATCTCTTGAGTGCTCTTCATGGTCTCCTCAGCAAGCTTTCTCACTTCATCGGCAACAACCGCAAATCCTCTACCGTGCTCACCAGCCCTTGCAGCCTCTATAGCAGCGTTCAAAGCCAGAAGATTTGTCTGATCAGCGATATTTGTTATCACATCTACGATACCTGTAATCCTGTTGGAAGCCTCCTTCACCTTGTCCGCCTCTTCAGCTATCTTACCAAGCTCCCTCACAGCCACCTCTTTGTTCCATCTCGCTATCTCCTTAAAGGTACCCACTCCCTCCACCGCGGTCCTCTCCGCCTGCTCGGCAAAGGAAGCAGCACTCTCTATGTTCTCCACAAGGGACTTAATAGAAGCCGATAGCTCCTCCATAGCTCCAGCCACTCTGCTGAGGTTATCTTTGGCATTTCTAGTCATCATGTTGATCTCTTCGGAGCTGGCAGAGACCTGAGTGGTAGCGGAGATAACCTGAGAAACTGTTTCTTTAATAGCACTTATGGCATCCCTTGTATTGTCAACCATGTGCCTTATGTAGTGCACAGTCTCACCAGTATCGTCCATAGAAACGACCTTAGGCTTAACTGTAAGATCGCCCTCAGCATTCTTCTTAACCGAATCGTTCACCTCTAAAAGAGGCTCCTCAAGATCCACAGCTATAAAGTATCCTGAGGTCATAACAAGGATCAGCAGTATAGCCACTATAACCAGATCCCCCACCATGAGTTTAGATTTAACAGTGGTAAGATACCTATGTGCATCTTTATAAAGAGTATCCATAAACTCTCCACTTCCCACTACCCAGTTCCACGGTTTGAACAACTTCACAAAGGAAACCTTAGGAACGGGAGTGGTACTGTTGATATGCGGCCACCAGTAGTCAACAAACCCCTCTCCCTTTTCTTTACAAACCTTTATCATTTCTTTGAAGATGTACTTGCCTTTCTTATCTCGCAGATTGATAAGATTCTTTCCAACTAACTTTTTCTTTGGATGCTCCAGCATAACTCCGTTCATGTCGTTTACCCATACATAGTTCGTCCCACCCTCGTATCTTATGGCTCCAACAGCCTCAAGGGCACGCTTCTTAGCCTCCTCCTCGCTAAGAACGCCAGCTTTATACTTTTGATAGTATCCCTGAACAACTTTATAAGCTCCCTCAACTATGTTTTTTACCTGCTCCTTCTTAATTCCCATCATCACAGTTTCTACCTGTGTTACAGAAGATGTGTAGCCTGTAACATAAACTGCAACACCTACAGTCAGGGAAAAGACGAGCACTACAAAAAGAATCTTGGCTTTAAATGAAAAGGCCTTACCAACAAAGCCGTACTTCTCACCCACATACCTCCAAATGGCCGAGGTCACTTTAAGCAATGCAGGGTAAGTACCTCCAAACATCAAGAGCAATCCACCAATCCATGGAAAAACAAACTCTACCCCTTCCGGGAAATAGCCCCTCTTGTACGCTATCCAGGTAGCGATGAAAGAGGTAACCGCTGAATAGAAAATGTGCATGACAAACAGCATCTTAGGATAGTTGAGGGCAAAGCTTGCAGCTTTATCCTGATCTTCGTCTATCCCTCCTGACATCATGCGCGTAACGGCGCAAGACACAGAAACATAGAAAAGAACCCAAACTATAACTGCTGGACTAAAAGCAGCCTTAACTACACCTTCAAATTCAAGAACCCCAGAGAAACGCATAAAGATAGCCCACAAGAGAAAACCGACAACTGTGGCAAAGAAGATATAAATTGCCCACCACTTGCACCAATTAGCTCTCTGCTCCACAGCACACCTCCAGTAGAAATCCTCTACTCTTTTCTTTCGGACATATTCCCAACAACTTTACCCTGCCATTTGCCTTATGCTATATTAAAGGTACGAGAAAAGTGAGGAGGAGTAAAGATGAAAATGGTCATTGCCTACGTTAATCCCGAAAAGGTGTGGGATCTAAAAAAGAAGCTTTTTGAAGTAGGAGCACCTGGGATAAGTATAGACAACTTCCTCGGCATTGGAAAGCCCATGGCGAAATACAAAGAGATCATGGAAAAGCATGGAGCCATACCGAAGTTCTACCCCAAGACCAGGGTTGAGATAGTATGCGAGGACCACCAGGTTGATGAGATAATCAGCGCTATTGTCACTTCCTGCAAGACCGGTAATTACGGCGATGGAAAGATCTTCGTTCTTCCTGTGGAAAACGCCATAAGGATAAGAACCGGAGAAAAAGGAGCGGATGCACTGAAGTGAACACCCACCAGCTCTTTATTCAAAAAT
>JALWBK010000217.1 GCA_027037155.1 bacterium
TGCTTCTTCCCTGTTGTGTATCTTTAGGTGGCATGGGATGTGGACGGCTACCTTTAGTTTTTCCCTTGCTCTGAAGCGTACGTTCTTCTGCAGTAAGAGTTCAGCCAGTGTAAGTGCTTGTGGTGGGTTAGGGTACTCAAGAAAAGTTGAGAGGCACGTGTCGCATAGAAAAACCACGGGCTTATCTCTGTAAATGTTTTGGTTCTTCAGCATTGCCTTTGTGTATTTTTGCTTGTCCCCGTATACTCTGGCGGGAAGCCCGCAACACTCTTCCTTTAAAACGATGGGGTTTATACCCAATCTTTTTAGCAGCTCGTAAGCGTCTTCTGCTATTTCGGGCATCAGATGGTCTATGACGCAGCCAACGTAGAGATAAACGTCTCCATCGGGGTTGTAGTGGGTGTAGGTGAAGCTGTTTCTGTTGGGATAAACCCCAGCGATCTTGGCTGCTTCTGCCAAACTGTTGAATATGCTGTGCCTTTTTATGGTTATTGTGGGGGCTTTGGCTTCCAGTACGTGCTTTTTCTCCGCTCGGCTCCTTACCTCTTCCACAAGATGGGATATGGGAATTTCCACGGGGCAAACCTCGTTGCAGGAACCGCAACCGGTGCATAGGGTTGCGACCTCGTACGCCTTGTCAACTCCTTCGGTTATTGCCGTCCAAGCAACGCCGATTCCTCCCATGTATACGTGGCTGAAGGCTAAGCCACTTAAAACTTTGTATATGGGACAAACGTTCATGCAAGCACCACATCGGATGCAGCGAAGGGCATGGTGTAGTACCGGATCTTTGAGGGCTTTTTTCCTTCCGTTGTCAAGTATGACCACAAACCACTTCCTGCGGTTGTTCCACCTGAAGGGAGCTTTGAAGATACTAACGTAGCTGCCAAAGTTGAGGCCCACAGAGTTTCTCGGAAGCACCCTTAAAATCCACAGGGCGTCTTCCGTGCTTTCCACAATCTTTTCGTATCCAGTGAGAGTGATGTACACATCGGGCATGGTGGCGCAAAGTCTTCCATTTCCCTCGTTGGTCATAAGGTAGAAGGCGACTGGTTTTTTGGATATGACGTTTATCCCGGTAAGTCCCGCCTTTGCGTTTAGGAAATGCTTTCTGAGATCCGAGCGCACCTTTTTGGTTATAACGTAGGGGTCAGGTGGGAGTTCTTCTTTGAAGTATTCTGAAAAGAGCCGTGCCACCTCTTCCTTGGAGTTGTGGACTGCGGGAACTATTAGATGGGAGCTCTTTTCCCCTTTGAGCTGAATGATACGCTCGCCAAGGTCGGTTTCTATAACTTCCACTCCCTTTGACGACAAAAAGGCGTTGAGTCTTATCTCTTCGCTGGTTATGGATTTTCCCTTTATCAGTAGAGGTGCGTTTTCAAGGGCTGAGTAGATTTTTCTGCAGGCATCTTCTGCATCCACTGCTTCAAGAACGACGGCCCCTTTCTCTTCAAGGTGCGCAATTATGGTATGCCAGATTTCATCGGCCCTTTCCAAAGCATGCTCTTTTATCTTTCTTGTTCTTTTTCTGATTTCCGTGAATGGACCTAACTCCTTTAACGTTTTTTCTCTTCCTTCAGCGAATCTTTCAGTGGCCCTTTTGAGGGCCTTTCTTATCTCGGGATTTTCTAAAAAGCGTCTAATCTCATAGGGTGTTGAGAAGATGGGTATCACCTTCCCTCCAGTACGCAGATTAGTCTTTCTGGTCCGTGTACGCCGAAAACGTGTATCAGTTCAATGTCTCCTGTTTTGCTGGGACCGGTTATAACCGAGATGTAGGAGCCTTCCACTTTACTCAGTGCCTCTTCAAGGGTGGGATATATGTCTTTCTTATTGATCAAGGCCACATGGATTTTGGGCAAACTGGTGAGCTTGTGGTTAGCGCCTTTTTTGAAGGCGAATATGAGGCTTCCCGTTTCTGCACAGGCAACGTTGGCTCTGGTTATGCTTACCTCTGCCTCTTCGGGAGGTGCCAGTTGTACATCAAACTTTTGCAGTCGCCGCTTCAGCCTTGGTTCAACAGCGAAAGAGCTTCCCTTAAACTCCTCTATCACTTCCTCAAGGCTTTTGAATATCTCTCCGCCTGCTTCTTTGAACTTTTCAATAAAGAGCTGGTGGGCGTTCACTTCAGTGC
>JALWBK010000218.1 GCA_027037155.1 bacterium
CGTCCTATCCAAATCTCCATCGCCACCACTTTGAAGCTGGCCGATGCGAGGGCGTTGGAGAGGCTATGGGGCGTGAAACGCGTAGCTCCAGTTTACGAAGGTTCTGCACTGTTAGAGTATGGGGATAACACCGTCCAAGCTGCGGTGGTGGGCTCTGTGCCGAAGCTTTTTCTTATAAGACGCTACACCCTTGAAGAGGGAAGGGTTTTTACCGAAAGGGAGGCGTGGCACAACGCCAAGGTGGTGGTTTTGGGGTATGCTGTGAAGAGGGATCTCTTTGGCGATGAGGATGCGTTGGGGAAGCCTATCAGGGTGAGGAAGATCCCCTTTGAGGTTATAGGGGTGATGGAGAAGATGGGCACAGATGCCGCTGGGAGAGACCTTGATAGGCAAGTGATTATCCCTATAACGTCGGTTATGAATAGGCTCTTCAATGTAGATTATCTCACTTCGGTACTCGTTCAGGTGGAGGATGAGTCTCTTTTGGATCAGGTAAGTGGTGCTATAGACAGGATGTTGAGAAAAAGGCATCTCATCACGGGTGAGAAGGAGCCTGATTACAGTATCGTTAAGGCAGAGGAGATACTAAAGAACAAGAAACGATCGTCTATGATATTCTCTGCCTTTGTGGTGAGTGTTTCTGCCATTTCCCTGTTGGTGGGATCTTTCGGTGTTATGGCGGTTATGATTCTCTCTGTTAAGGAGAGGCGTCGGGAGATAGGGATAAGGAAGGCCATTGGTGCCGACAACTGGAGCATTCTTAAACAGTTCCTTAAAGAGGCAGTTGTTATAACGATGTTTGGTGGTTTAGTGGGCGTTTTATTGGGAGCGTTGTTCAGCGTTTTTGTGGCATGGGCCTTTAAGTACCCGTTGGTACTTCCGGTTAAGTCGGCCTTTGTAGCCTTTTCGGTCACCCTCTTTTTTGGTGTGGCTTCTGGAATATACCCTGCCAAAAAGGCTGCTGCCGTTGATCCTGTAACTACCTTGAGGGATTGAAAAAAAGCATTCAGTTCATTATATCAGGCGAAAAAATCTTTGGAGGGAGGTTATGAACTTCGTTTTGGCAATTTTTCCTATACTAATTGTTCTCATTGGTATGTTGATGTTTTCCCGATCTGGTACATTCATGTCGGTGGTAGGTTGGATACTTTCTGTTCTGGTGGCGGTCTTTTATTTTAAAACACCGTTAAATGTGGCGTTGGGCGCCAGTGCCATGGGTATAATCAAGGCACTGGGTATCACCCTTGCGGTGCTCTTCACCATGTTTCTCATATTCCTTATGCGGGAGACCGGTGCACTTCAAAGACTTATTGAGTACATCAAGGGGATAGCCACCACCAAGGAGGAGCAGGCGCTCTTTGTAGGTATGGGCTTTGGTTCCTTGGCTACGGCTCTTGGTATGGTGACTCCTGCCATGTTTCCTCCAGTCTTTCTTATGCTTGGCTTTTCACCCATTGCCGCCATAGGTATATCGGTGCTCTGCTACGATCCCCTTACATCCTTTGCCCTCTTTTCCATTCCCATCACACTCCCTGCCAAGATTGCATGGGGTCCCTTCGGTATAAGACCTCCTGGTGTTAACAGCTTAGATGAGTTCATAAGGATATTCACCTACAAGATCACCCTGTTTCTGCCTATAATTTCGGTCTGTTTCGCCTTGCTTATCCTGTACACTATAAATGGTATGGATTCTGTTAAGAGGCACTGGAAGGCTGGGATCGTATCCGGTTTGGCCCTTTCCCTCACCGCTTTGGTAATAGCTAAGTTTGGACTTCTCCCTGTGGAGGTTATAGGTATCGTGTCGGGTCTTGTCACCATGGTGGTGGTGTACTTGATGTTCTCGCGAAATGGGGAGAAGTCTGAGGCCACCAAGTGGGATGCCGATTTGGTGCAAGCTGTGTTCCCTCTGCTGCTTCTTGCGGTGTTTTCCTTGGTGGTTAACATTCCGGTGATAAAGAAGTCCTTGGCCAATGTGCTCGGTTCCAAAGAGGTGATAACGGTTATAGCCAACAAGAGAACTGACCTGAATATTTTTGCCAATGTGTGGTTCTGGATATTGGTGACCTGTGTGGTTTCTATTCCCGTTCTAAGGCCCACCTCTCAGCAGCTTAAGAACACCTTTAAGA
>JALWBK010000219.1 GCA_027037155.1 bacterium
CTAACCGCATGAATCATCTTAACGGCAGGCAACTTTACACTACTATGAAAGAAAAGCAATCTATATTCCTCCTGTGCTCGATCCTCCTTCCCGCAACTCTACATCTTTTCTGCTAAAATACTACAAACTAATTTCATAGGTTAAGTATGACTGCGCGGGATAAAGCAGAGCTTTCCACTACATTTATCAAGGATGTATTCAACCAGGTAGAGGAGCCGATTATTAAGTTTTGGAAGCAAAACAAGATTTTTGAAAAATCTGTAGAGTCTAGGCCAGAAGATAACCGGTTTGTGTTCTATGATGGGCCTCCGTTTGTAACTGGTACTCCGCATTATGGTAGTCTGCTTCCTAGCGTACTTAAAGACATAATACCAAGGTTTCAGACTATGCTTGGAAAGAGGGTAGAGAGACGCTGGGGTTGGGACTGCCATGGTATTCCCATAGAGGAAAAAGTAGAAAGAAAGCTAGGCACAAAAAACAGAAGAGACATAGAGGAAAAGATAGGTCTTGAACGTTTCATAAAGGAGTGTTTCAACTATGTACAAGAAACCTCTGCCGCCTGGCCGTGGTATATAGAACACGTTGGTCGCTGGGTTGATATGGAGAATCCTTACCGAACTATGGACATGTCATACATGGAAACTGTAATGTGGGTATTTAAACAGATGTATGATAAGGGGCTGGTGTACTATGGCAAGAGGATCTCTCTTTATTGTCCCAGATGCGGAACTCCGCTTTCTAGGTTTGAGATACAGATGGATAATTCGTATAGAGATTTAGAGGATCCTTCCATAATTGTAAAATTCCCGCTGAACTATTCCAAAACAGGTAACGGTGTGGGCGTTGTTATTGAGAACGAGAAAGGTCAGATCTTGATGGCAGTAAGAAATGAGAAGGGTAGGAAAAAGCTTTGGGGCATAGTGGGCGGCAAGATGGATCCAGATGATAAGGATCTTTACGAGACAGTAAAGCGTGAGGTAAAAGAAGAGACCGGGGCAGAGGTAACAGATATGGAGTACTACGGGTTTCACGTCGACATTTTCGAAGGTAGACTGTTTAAGACTCATCATTTTAAGGTGAAGATAAAAGGTGAGGTTAAGCGTACAGCTCCGTCAGAGCTAAAGGAATTCGTATGGGTAGATAAAGATAAGATCCCGTGGGACAAGATCCATATCCCTACGCGCAATTGTTTAAGGAACGTCCTAGAGGGAAGCCCTGTAAGTGCCAAGCCTGATACTAAGCTTGTACCTGTGTATCTGCTTGTTTGGACCACCACCCCATGGACCTTGCCTGAAAACGTAGCCGTCGCTGTTGATAAAGATAGCTTATACGTAACAGTTAAAAAAGGCGATGAACTTTTAGTTTTAGCAAAAGATAGACTTAAAGAAGTTTTGGGGGAAGAAGGCTACGAGATCTATGACGAGTACAAGGGTGAAGAATTAGTAGGCCTTTCGTATAAGCCCCTTTTTGATTACTTTGTTTCACAAGCTAAACAAACAGATTTTCACGTTTATGCTGCTGACTTTGTAAGCATGGATGAAGGTACAGGGCTTGTACATATGGCTCCAGCCTATGGAGAGGATGATTTTAACTTAGCTAAAGAATTAGGACTTAGCTTGTTTGAGGCAATAGATGATCTAGGCCAGTTTACGGATCCGGTTTCAGATTATAAGGGGATGTACTTTAAAGAGGCGGATCCTAAGATAATTGACAATTTGAAAAAGCGAGGCCTTTTGTTTAAAGAGGACAAGATAGTGCACAGTTATCCAGTCTGTTATCGCTGTGGAACACCGCTTCTTTACAAGGCTCAAGAGGCTTGGTATGTGAATATTCAAAAGGTTAAGAAAGAGATGCTCAAAAACAATGAGAATATCAATTGGGTACCACCCCACTTTAAGCATGGTCTTTTCAAGCACGTGATAGAGACTGCCCCAGACTGGTGTATCTCGCGGACTCGCTTTTGGGCCACTCCTTTGCCTATATGGCAGTGTGACAAGTGCGGTTATACAGAAGTTTTAGGTTCAATCAGGGAGATCGAAGAAAGATCTGGTAAAAAGGTAACCGACCTTCACAGACCTTATATTGATGAACACACCTGGGGTTGTCCTAAGTGTAAAAAGGGCACA
>JALWBK010000220.1:0-1211 GCA_027037155.1 bacterium
ACCTCACACTGAGTACGCCGTTGCTACATATTACATTGTGGCACCCGCCGAGGCTTCTTCAAACCTTGCCAGATACGATGGTGTAAAGTACGGGTTTAGAGCCAAGAATTACGAGGGACTTATAGACATGTACTTCAAAACCCGTTCCCAGGGCTTCGGCGATGAAGTAAAGCGAAGGATTATGCTGGGAACCTATTCATTGGCTTCTGGCTACTACGATGCCTACTATTTGAGGGCAAAAAAGGTTAGAACACTGATAAAGCAGGACTTTGACAGGGTATTTGAGAATTTTGATGTCATCATCACACCCACATCTCCTACCGTTGCCTTCAAGATCGGAGAGAGGATCTCTGATCCACTCACCATGTACCTTTCAGATATCTTCACCATATCAGCCAATCTCGCTGGCGTCCCAGCCATATCCATCCCCTGCGGCCTCAATAGTGAAGGATTACCTATAGGTCTGCAGATTATTGCCAAGTCCTTTGACGAAAGCACCCTGCTTAAGGTGGCGTACACTTTGGAAAAGCTCATAGATTTTAGAAGCAAGCACGCTCCAAGATTAGGCTTGGGAGGTTAGCTTTGAGATACGAGGCGGTAATTGGACTTGAGGTTCACGTTCAGTTGAATACAAAGAGCAAAATCTTTTGCGGGTGCAGCACTGAGTTTGGAGCACCGCCGAACACCCATGTGTGTCCTGTGTGTCTTGGTATGCCGGGCTCACTACCAGTCCTTAACAAAAAGGCGGTGGAGTATGCCGTGAAGGCCGCCATTGCCCTGAACTGTACCATAAACCTCCGCTCCATCTTTGCGAGAAAAAACTACTTCTATCCTGACCTGCCTAAAGGTTATCAAATTTCTCAGTACGAGGAGCCTTTGGCTGTAAATGGCTACATTGAGATAGAGACCAGCGAGGGTAGAAAGCGCATAAGGATAAAGCGTGTTCACATGGAGGAGGATGCTGGGAAGAACATACACGGTGAGGGAAACGATCCCCATAGCTACGTGGATCTTAACAGAGCTGGTATCCCACTGATAGAGATTGTTAGCGAACCAGATATTTCCAGCCCTGAGGAGGCGAGGCTTTATCTGCAGAAGCTCAGGACCATCATGCGCTATATCGGAGTTTCCAACGCCGATATGGAAAAGGGAGAGTTGCGCTGTGATGCCAATGTGTCTGTGCGCCCTGCTGGATCTACAGAACTTGGGAT
>JALWBK010000220.1:1221-2125 GCA_027037155.1 bacterium
AGAAAGGCAAATTAGCGTGTTGGAGGAAGGAGGACAGGTAGTTCAGGAGACCAGGCTTTGGAATCCTCAGCTTGGCATTACAGAGACCATGCGTAAAAAGGAGGAGGAGCACGACTACAGGTACTTCCCAGAGCCGGATTTAGTGCCGTTAGTTTTAACAGAAGATTTTGTTAATAGGTGCAGGGATGAGCTTCCCGAGCTTCCTGACGCTAAGAGAGAGCGCTTTATGAAACAGTATGGGCTTCCCTCCTATGACAGCGAGGTACTCTGCTCATCCAAAGAGCTTGCTGATTACTATGAGCAGGCTGTTTTTGAGTATAATAATCCCAAAGCCATAGCCAACTGGGTGATGGTGGAGCTTCTGGGTCGGCTGAATAAGGAAAACAGAGACATTACCCAATCTCCAGTGAAACCTAATCAGGTGGCAAAGCTCGTTGAACTCATAGATAAGGGAGTTATCTCTGGCAAAATCGGTAAACAGGTATTTGATATAATGTACACTGAGGGCGGCGATCCGGAAAAGATAGTAGAAGAGAGGGGTCTGGTTCAGATCACAGATACCAGCGAAATAGAAAAGTTTGTGGACGAGGTGATAGCCGAGTGTCCCGAGGAGGTGCAAAAGTATCTTAAAGGCAAGACCAAGGTTATAGGCTATCTTGTGGGACAGGTTATGAAAAAAACAAGAGGAAAAGCCAATCCCCAGTTAGTTAACAAGCTTTTAAGGGAAAAGCTTGAAAAGATGAGAGGGTAAATCATGGGGGAGGTAGTGTATCTGCCCGTGGATCAGGAATTGCTGGCTATTCTTGAACATTTGAGGGAAGACTCTGAAACTGTGCAGGATGTTATAAAAAGGTTGGCTGAAGAAAAACTTTTCTTAAGAGATTTCGAGGCATTGCAGACAGAG
>JALWBK010000221.1 GCA_027037155.1 bacterium
GCTTGCCGACTGCTCTGAAAAAGATCCCAAGAAAAGAGAGCTCTTTATCGTTGAGGGTGAGTCTGCTGGTGGTTCTGCCAAACAGGGCAGGGACAGGAGCTTTCAGGCTATACTGCCCCTTAAGGGCAAGATACTTAATGTGGAAAAAGCGCGCATTGACAAGGTGCTTTCCAATCAGGAGATAAGAAACATTGTGCTTGCTCTGGGAACCGGTGTTGAGGACAGCGACTTTGACATCGGTAAGCTTCGCTACCACAAGATCATCATAATGACCGACGCTGACGTTGACGGTGCGCATATCCGTACGCTGCTTCTCACCTTCTTCTTCCGCAAGATGAGAAAATTGGTGGAGGAGGGACACGTTTATGTAGCGCTTCCTCCGCTTTACAGGGTGAAGAAGGGAAAGAGACAAAAGTACTGCCAGAATGATGAGGAGTTGGAGGAGTTTCTCTTTGAAGAGGGTGTGAGGGGCCTTGAGCTACATGTAAACGGCAAGGTTATGAAGGATGAAGAGCTAAAGGAGCTTCTCGCCTCTGTAAAACGTTTTTCCCTTTTAAAGGAGCGTTTCAAGAAGAGGGGAATGGACCCGAAGGTTATTGAGACCTTTGTGAGGATGAACAACTGGGACAGCTTGTTAAAAGGTGAGGATCTTCAGAGCTTCATAGATGCCCTCAAGGGAGCTGTGGATTTGCTTGATGTAGTGCTTGAGGAGGATGAAGCTGGCTTTAAAGTTATAGAGATATTGACTTCTTTTGGGGATGAGCAGTTTAGAACGGTCATAACCAAGGAATTCGTTAAGGCACCTATCTTTCAGCAGTTTGCTGATCTCTATATGAAGCTTATGAGCTTCAACGGTAAGGATTTGCGTGTTTTCAGGGACGGCAAGCAGCAGGCAGCAGTTTCAAATATAGAACAGCTTTATCAGGTTGTGCTTGATCTTGGGAGAAAGGGTGTGGAGATACAGCGGTACAAGGGACTTGGCGAGATGAACCCCGAGCAACTCTGGGAGACTACCATGAATCCTGCCACCAGGAGGTTAAAGAAGGTCACCGTTGAGGACGCGGAAGAGGCTGATAGGATTTTTTCCATCCTCATGGGCGATGACGTGGCACCAAGACGTAACTTCATACAGGCATACGCCAAAGAGGCAAGAAACATAGATATTTAGCGGAGGAAGTGAGATGGAGTTGACCCAACTTACACTGCTTGAGGCAAAGAGGCTTATAGAGTCTGGAGAGGTGTCTCCAAGGGAGTTGGTAGAGGCTTTTTTGACAAGAATAGAGAAATTAGATCCAGAGATTAAGGCATACATCACCGTCTGCGAAGATGCGCTGGATGAAGCGCAGAAGGAGAAAAACGGTGCGCTGGCTTACATCCCCATAGCGATCAAGGACAACATCTGCACCAAGGGTGTGAGAACCACCTGCGCCTCAAAAATACTGGAAAACTTCGTGCCACCCTATGACGCCACGGTGATCACAAAGCTGAAAAAAGAGGGCTACACCCTTATAGGCAAAACCAACCTGGACGAGTTCGCCATGGGTTCCTCCACTGAGAACTCTGCCTTCTTCCCAACTAAGAATCCGTGGGATCTTGATAGGGTACCTGGAGGCTCCTCAGGCGGTTCTGCTGCCGCTGTGGCTGCTGATCTATGTGTCGCTGCCTTGGGTTCTGACACTGGAGGTTCCATAAGACAGCCGGCCTCTTTTTGTGGTGTAGTTGGTTTAAAGCCCACCTACGGCAGGGTTTCCAGATACGGTCTTGTTGCCTTTGCCTCTTCCCTTGACCAGATAGGTCCCATCACCAAAACTGTTGCCGACGCTGCTTATCTTCTTTCCGTTATCTCTGGTAGGGATCCCATGGACTCCACAAGCGCCGATGTAAGGGTGGATGACTACCTTTCTGCCATAGAGGGCAATGTGAAGGGGCTGAAGGTGGCGCTTCCCAAAGAGTACTTTCCTCAGGAACTTGATGCGGAAGTAAAAGAAAGTGTCCTTGGTGCGGTGAGGCTTTTGGAATCCGAAGGTGTTGCTGTTGAGGAGGTTTCCCTTCCTCACACTGAGTACGCCGTTGCTACATATTACATTGTGGCACCCGCCGAGGCTTCTTC
>JALWBK010000222.1 GCA_027037155.1 bacterium
GGCTGAGCACCTTATGCTGGTGGATCTGGCAAGGAACGATCTTTACACCTACTGCGAGCCGGAGAGCGTGGTGGTTAAGAGGTTCATGGAGCCTGAGGTCTATTCCCACGTGGTTCATTTAGTCTCCACCGTTGAGGGAAGCCTACAAAGGGTTTCCCCTGTGGAACTTTTGAGGATGACCTTTCCTGCTGGAACGGTGACCGGTGCTCCCAAGGTGAGGGCCATGGAGATTATAGACGAGGTGGAGGCTTCCAGCAGGGACTTTTACGCCGGTTGCGTGGGCTACTACAGCTACAACGGCAATCTGGACACCTGCATAACCATCAGGTCTGCCAAGTTTGAGAGGGATACGCTGGTGCTGAGGGCTGGTGCGGGAATCGTTTACGACAGTGTGCCGGAGAGGGAGCATCAGGAGGTGGTCAACAAGCTGAGGGCTCTTTTGGTGTCTGTGGAAAACGCGTCAATAATGGAGGTATAGGATGCTGC
This sequence comes from bacterium, assembly GCA_027037155.1. GTDB lineage: Bacteria > Thermosulfidibacterota > Thermosulfidibacteria > Thermosulfidibacterales > Thermosulfidibacteraceae > Thermosulfidibacter. The sequence continues at coordinate 487 of JALWBK010000222.1, forward strand.
TGTTGGTAGATAATTACGATTCCTTCACTTACAACCTCTATACCCTTTTTCGGCTTCAGGGGACTGAGGTTTTGGTGATAAGGGAGAACGAGGCGGTTCCTCCCGGTGATTTTAAGGGACTGATTCTCTCCCCTGGTCCTTCAACCCCCGATAAGATGCCTGGTGCCTGTGATAAGCTCAGAAGCTTTATGGGGAAAGTCCCGATTTTTGGAGTCTGCCTTGGGATGCAGATTATAGCTCACGTGCTCGGACATGAGGTTTCCAAGGCAAAGACCATACAGCATGGCAAGGAGGACAGGGTGAGGATTGTCTCTGATTCCCAGGTACTTAAGGGCATACCGGATGGTTTTCGGGTCATAAGGTATCATTCCTTAAGCGTGAAGCTGAAGAACGACTCCTTAAAGCCGGTGGCCTATTCGGAAAAGGATGGAGAGCTGATGGCTTTTGAAAATCAAGAGCTTAAGGTTTACGGGGTGCAGTTTCACCCTGAGTCGGTGCTTTCGGAGTACGGCGATAAGATTGCCAAAAACTTTATAGAGGTGTGCTATGGAGGTCAAAGGGTTGGTAAAAAAGGTTTTTCAAGGTAAGACTCTGGGTTTTGATGAGGCACGCAGTGTCTTTGATGCGGTCTTTGAAGGGGAGTTATCTTCTGAGGAGGTGGCGGCCTTTCTTGTTGTCCTGGCTCTTAGGGGAGAGACGCCAGAGGAGGTGGCTGCTGCCATTGATGTGGCGGATGCCAAGAAGATCAGGGTGGAGCATCAGGTGAAGGATGTGGTGGACACCTGTGGGACTGGTGGAGACGGCCGGGGGACTTTCAACGTCTCCACGGCGTCGGCGCTCGTTTTGGCATCTATTGGGGTTGCGGTTGCTAAACACGGAAACAGGGCTGTAACAGGTAAAGTTGGTTCTGCTGACATTGTGGGGCATATCGGCATTGCCATTGCGGAGACACCCGATGAGGCTGCTAAGATGCTTAAAGAGCACGGATTTGCGTTTCTCTTTGCTCCAAGGTTTCATCCCGCCTTTGCCAAAGTGGCACCTGTGAGGAGGGCTCTTGGGGTGCCTACCATCTTTAACCTATTAGGTCCGCAGGTGAATCCCTGCGATCCTGTGGCTCAACTTATAGGTGTTTACTCTTACCGTAAGGCTAAGGTTGTGGCAGAGGCCCTTTACCTTTTGGGAAGGAGGAACAGGGTTATTGTCACCTCTGAGGATGGCTTGGACGAGGTGAGCAGTGCTGCCCCCACTAAGGTGCTGGAGGTGAGGGATCAAGGGGTGAAGGAGTGGATCTTCTATCCTCAAAAGCTTTTAGGGAACACCTTTGATGTCCCAGTTGTCTCAACAAAAGAAGAGGCTTTTGAGGTCTTTGATGGTGCCATTAGCGGACGTAATGAGAAGGCTGCAAAGGTTGTGGCGCTTAACGCGGCTTTTGCCATGTACGCTTTGGGCTTGTGCGATGTGGATGAAGGTTATAGGCGTGCCCTTGAGGCTATCGGAAGTGGTTCCGTTGAGGAGTACGTGGGGAGGATAAAAGGTGTCCTTTCTTCGTAAGGTCAGGGAATTTAAAGAGGATGAGGTGTTGAGTCTGAAACTGAGTGCTTTTGGGG
>JALWBK010000223.1 GCA_027037155.1 bacterium
TTGTTCACCAGAATATCAACTCTGCCAAATCTTTCTACGCAGGCTTTTGCCATGCGCTTGGTGGAGCTAAAATCGGTTACGTCGGTCTTCACGAAAAGGGCTTCTCCCTTTTGATCCAGTATCTCCTTCTCCACCTGCTTGCCGCCGTCTTCGTCCACATCTGCTATAACTACCTTTGCCCCTTCTGCGGCAAAAAGCAGAGCTGTCTCCTTTCCGATACCTCTGGCGGCACCTGTTATTATGGCCACCTTATCCTTTAACCGCATCTTCCCTCCACTTGCGAAAGAGCTTGTTGGTGTTTTCGACATAGGCTTCTTTTGGAAGAAGGGGTCTTGCCACCTTCTTCTCCAGCTCTTTCGGGATACAGCCTGTTTCTACCAAAGCTTTTCCGGAAAGCCTTGCTGCTTCAAGTACGTCCTTAACGGGAAAGCCCCTTTCAAGCATTGCCCTTAGAGCGGGTCCGTGGGGTCTTAAAAGGGCTCCGGCAAACTTCCTCTTGAAGTTTTTGCAAATCGCTTTGACATGTTGAACCAAAGGTTCAAAGTGCTCTATCTCCCAGAAGCCACAGTTGGAAATCAAAACTAACTTTCCATTTTCCTTTACGCCTTCACGGAGTGGATGGCGGCACATGCCCTCTCTCACTTCAAAAAAGGGCTCTGCCAGTGGAAGGCATCTGTCCAGCAGGTTCTTGAGGGTACCCGCCATGCCGTCTACGTAGAGGGGAGTGGCGAGGATTACAAAATCTGCTTGTGCCAGCTTGGGGTACAGTGTCTCCATGTCGTCACTGTATATACACCTTCCGGGATGCTTCACCCAGCATGAAAAGCATCCTGTGCATGGGTTTATCTTCATCTTGAAGCTGTAGAATACGTCAACCTCTGCCCCGGCCTCACGCATACCTTTCAAAAATGGTGTTAGAATGAGGGATGTGTTTCCCTTGTCCATAAGGGGACTTGCGTTTATGGCCACTGCGTACACCGGTTAGCCCCTTATCATCTTAATGGCACAGTACTCGCCGCACATGGTGCAGACCTCTTCCTCCTTTGGAGGTCTTTGTCCGCGCATCTCCCTTGCCTTCTTGGGATCCAAGGCCAGCTCGATCTGCCTTTCCCAGTCAAGGTTCCACCTTGCCTTGGACATCTCAAGGTCCCACTCTGCTGCTCCTTTCACCTGACGCGCTATGTCAGCAGCGTGGGCAGCTATCCTTGCAGCTATAACGCCTTCTCTCACATCCTCAACGGTGGGAAGCCTCAAGTGTTCCGAAGGTGTGACATAACACAGGAAATCCGCCCCATGCCACGCCGCTATGGCGCCGCCTATGGCAGACACAAGATGGTCGTATCCAGGAGCCACGTCAGTTACCACAGGTCCCAGCACATAGAAAGGCGCTCCATGACAGATCCTCTTTTGAAGCACCATGTTGGCAGCAATCTGGTGGAGTGGAACGTGGCCAGGGCCCTCTACCATGACCTGCACACCCTTTTCCCACGCCCTTTGTACAAGTTCACCTATGGTTATCAGCTCCTGTATCTGGGCCCTGTCGGTAGCATCGGCTATGCACCCAGGCCTCAGTCCGTCTCCTAAGGAGAGAACCATGTCGTACTCTTTGGCTATCTCTAAAAGCTCATCGTAGTACTCGTAAAGGGGATTCTGCTTTTTGTTCGCCTTCATCCAGGCGGTTATTATGGCACCTCCGCGGCTCACCACACCGAGGACTCTGCCTTCCCTCTCAAGTCTCTCTATGCTTTCTAATGTGACGCCGCAGTGAACCGTTATAAAATCAACCCCGTCTTCGGCATGCTTTCTTATCACATCAAACAGATGCTCCTTGTCCATGCTTATGACAGGCTTCCCCTTGGTCCTGCACTCTATAGCAGCCTGATAAATTGGGACGGTGCCCACCATAACCGGACACTCCTCAAGAACCCTGCGCCTCATGTAGTCTAAATCTCCACCGGTGGAGAGATCCATAACCGCGTCGGCGCCAGCTTCCACCGCCGCCTTCAGCTTCGCCATCTCTTCATCGTAGTTTACGTAGTCCGATGAGGTGCCGATATTGGCGTTTACCTTTACCCTCAGTCCTTCTCCTATA
>JALWBK010000224.1 GCA_027037155.1 bacterium
GGTGGGTAAAAAGTGTCCGTCAATCAGCTTAGCATTTAAGCTTCCCTTCTTGGTTGTGAGGTTAAACTTAAAGTCGGCGTCGGCTTTTGAATCAAAGAACTTGGGATACATCATGGTCTCAAGCACCTTAACCACACGTAAGCCCTTCAAAGTACCAGAAACCACATCGTCCACCATCCTCACATCCACCTTACCGTCCATGGTATCGGAATGGGCATTTACCACAAGATGCTTGTCCTTCTTGAAATCACCTGTGATCTTCAAAGAACCCCTCATGTGATTACCTGTGGCAAAGTAGAGCTTATCAAGGTCGGGAATGTTCAACACATACTTGCCCAAAGCAGTGGCCTTTTTAATCTGAACCTCCGTGTCAAACAGGTCAAAATCCGCCACTGAAGAGCTCAGCTTTGCAACCACATGGGCCACAGAGTTCTCAACAACAGTCTTTGAATCAAGTTTAAAGGAGACCAATGCATCCTTGAAACCAAACTCTTTCTCCAGAACTTGAGGCACCGTCGCCCCATCCTTGGTGTACACAGTGACGGTCCCCTTCATGTTGCTAAGATCAACGCTATCAAAGTTGGCCTTCACAAAAAGCTTCCCTTTCACATAGGCTGGCTTACCCGCCATAGGGAGAAGCTGTGCAAGATCAAGATCCTTTGCGCTCAGAACAAGAGAACCGGGATGCCTTCCCACCACCTTCAGGCTATAATCAGCAAAACCTCCAGCGGTAAAGGCCTTACCAGTAACAGCAAACTCATCCAGCCTTCCCTTGACTTTACCTTGAGTGCGAAAATACCCTGAAAGCTGCTTGCGAGCCAGCTTTGAAAACCATGAAAGCTGTGGGATATTCACCTCGTAATCTACGTCAAAACTTTTAGCAAAAATGGAAAAGGTTCCATCCACGTCAACGAATTTATCCTTACCCTTTAGAACGACCAGTTTAACAGAGGATGGGCGCAGCCTAAACGTTGACACGTTTACGTCAAAACCAAGCGCCTTTTCAATCTTTGACTCAACAACCGGCTTTAAAATATTGTTTCCAAAGCTGGTAAAAAGAAGCAGGTAGGCTCCCAAGACAACGACAACAAGAAACCCTACAATACCCAAGAATAGCTTTTTCATGCTAAAACCTCCAACAGGATTAGTCTCTTGGAATAAGATACCCCTGTTAAGATACTATCGCAATGAAAGCTTAAATAATTTGGGATATTCTCTCTAAAATTTCACCAGCTCTATCAGTTGTTCCTCTCTTTATCTGCTTTTTCAGACGACTTATAAGAAACATAATCTGAAAGGGCTTAAGCAAAGAGGTACAATCTTCCTCTAATTCCCACACTCTAAAGTACACAGTTAGCGCCTCTTTTGACAGTCCAAAAAAATACTCCGCTTGGCTTAGTTCAAAGAAAGGGAAAAAGTAAGAGGCCCTATCCCAGTCAAAAAGGTGCAATTCACCATTTTTGCAACCCGCATTGCCCATACCCACATCCCTGTGGCAGAGGGACAAAACCGGAAAAGGCTCAGAGTTAATAAGAAAACTTAAAGCCCTTTCAAGAAGCGCTCCACTGTGGGGAAGAGCCTTTTTTATAAACTCAGCACTTCCTCTGGTCTTCCCTATCCACTTTCTCCACAGATAGCGAAACAAGAATCTATTGAACAGAGCTGTTTCCCTGTGAAAGCGTGCAAGCCTTTCAATAAAGGAAAGCTCTGAATCCCTTGTTACCTCACCACAAGGGACAAGAAACTCCTCTAAAATGAACCCAAAAGCAGGCGGCATAAGATTAAAGATCCACCTTTTTTCAATTATCACCGGTGAGAGACGATACTTTCCCGCCTTTTCCAGCACCCACAACGTTTTGGCAAAATAAAGTGGATTCCTGTAAATTCTCAAAACAGAAGGGGCACCATCGCCTGAAACAAGATAGACAAGCCCTTTCTTACCCTTTGATGCAGCTTTTGCCTCGCAAAACTTCACTTCCGAATTCTTGATACAGCTCTCAGCTACTTTAAGATACCGATTCCTCTCCTCAAGCATACCTGTAAAGCTTCAACATAATCTTTGCCCTTCTGGAAATGGTGAATCTTTTAGCAAAACAAGAACCATTCACACCCAACCGCCTTCTCAACCGGGGACTTTTCCACAATAGCACCAACCTCTTAAATAAAGCCTCAATATCCCCCACCGGAAAGACCAAACCGTTCTTGCCGTGTCGCACCATCTCTAAGTTGCCCTCAAGGGACGAAACCACCACCGGCACACCACACGCCATGGCCTCCCTTATAACACCGGGAACCCCTTCTCCTTCTGTAGAGGCATTTACCAAAACATCCGATGCCCCCATAACCCTTTCAACATCCCTTCTATACCCCAAACTCACCACACACTCCCCAACCAGCGAAGAGACCTTTTGTAGAATGCTTGCCTTCTCCTTTCCCGCAAAAAGAAGCAAACACCCATCAACCCTGGATGCTAACTTCTTAAAGGCCTCAGCCAGAATAACATGCCCCTTCCAGGGCCTGAAGTTCCCCACAAGACAGACGTAAAAGCCCTCCTTCAATCCTAACTCCTGCCTCGTCTTTTGCTTAGGGGGGGATCGGAAAAACCGCTCGTCAAGGGAACCGTAGACGGTGAATACCCTCTCTGGCTGTACCCATCTCATGCAAAGATCACGCTTTATACCAAAGGATACACACACTATACCTTTAGTTAACGGCAACCTGTACTTCCACACGTTACTCCAACTCAAGGAAAAGCTCACCCCTCTGTTGGCAAACACCTTCACATTTCCACACAAAAGGGAAGCCAAAAGAGAAAAAGAAAGGGCTTTACCTTTATGGGCGTGAAGAACTGTTATTCTCCTTTGCCTCACCATACGCACAAAGGAAAGAATAGAGGGAATACTCCAGATCATAGATTGCGTTACATGATCAATCCCAAGCTCCTCAGCCCTTGCCGCACACTCACCACCGCGAGACACAAAAACAACGTTCTCACCCTCACTCTTCAATCCCTTGGCAAGAAGCAAAGCCTGAATGCTACCTCCAGAGGAGCAACCAGACCGCGAAATCACTTGGGCAATGGTACCATCCACCTCTTCACCCTCTTTGCAGCATTCAATCCTTTTTTCCTGCACAGGCAAGGATGGGCAAGAAGCCTCTTCAACGCGGTGCCAACATCGCTTGTCAAAAAGCCCACGTGCTCATCTATATACTTTTCGGTCAAAGGCTCCTTTGAGATAACAACAACCTGAGAATCCATAGCCTCAAGCACCGCCCTGCAGCTTTTATCAGTGCCTGCAGAGGGATACAGCATAATATCCATAGACGCAAGCAACCGCCGATAACGCTTTATCTTTCTCTTTATGTGGACAATACCTATCCCCAGATCCTTCACTATGGATTCGTCCCCTCCTCCAACCACGTACAGCCTGAACTTAAATGGAACATCAACCAGCTCCTTCAAACACTCTGCAACCTTCCTTTCCTTCTTCAAACGGGAAACCACCACGACCTTCCAACAACGCCCCTTCTTGATCTCACCCCCATAGGGGCGTACCCACCCAAGCCTGCTAACAGGAACAACCTCAACAAACCTGTCCCAGAAAATTCCCCTGTTGACGAAATCAAGACGAACGACCCTCTTGCCTGAAATAAGCGCAACTAATAGGGCAACTGCGGTATCTCTGCTTCTTGCTGTCAAAAACACATCAAAAGCACTACTTTTGCTAAGCAAACTCCAGAAACCAAAGGAGCAAAAGGCAACTCCTTCCTTCTCACACTCTTTTTCCAGAGAGCCTCCGGGAACACCAAAAACGGCACAGCCCCTCTCACACGCCAAAAGAAACATGGGATATGCGGGACCGGTGAGATTCTTGTAGTTCAAAACTACAGCGCAAGCACCGCGTTGAAGATCTCTCTGTTGGATCTCTTCACCTCCATAAACCTGTCTATTAACTCGTGCTCTTGCACACCCATAACCCTGGCAAAGGTGGTGAGCTTCTCTCCTTTTGACGGAAACTCCTTCAAGGGAGGATAAAAGACAAGTCCCAAGAGGCTCTCAACGGTTCTCAAGAATACGTAGTTTTCCTTTAAAATGCCATAATATTTCTCATCAAGCCAACCATGCTTACAAGCTTTAGCTAATACTGATAGTGGATAGGGACAGAAAATACCATGCTTAATGGCAAGGTACTGGGCCATAAACTCTATATCCACAAGTCCTCCGGGGGAATACTTGATATTGTACGCAGACCTTCCCAGCTCCTGCTCCATCCTCATGCGCATTGAATAGACTTCCTTCTCAAGACCATCCACAGGAGCAAGCACAAACTCCCTGATTGCTTCCATCGTATTGTTTTTAAGAGAGTCATTATCCCAGACAACAGGTCTTACCCTGCTGTAGGCCAGCTTCTCCCAAACCCTTCCATGCTTTACAAAATATTCCCTCAAGGTATCAGGAGAGTTCACCATAATTCCCTTACTACCGAAGGGGCGAAGGCGCGTATCCACTTCGTACAGCATCTCCAGTCCCATGCCACCTATCAGAGCCCCCACCAGCCCCTGACAGAACTCCCTATGCACATCATCAGATGCCAACTCACTAACGAACACCAAATCAAGATCCGAGTGATATCCCATCTCCCTACTCCCAAGCTTTCCAGCAGCTAAAACCACAAAGGGAGCCCTGCGTTTCCCTTCCAACCATCTAAAAAGCAACTCCAGACACACCTCGGCAGTTTTGGTGAGCTCGTTAAAGACCCTAAAGATCCCAAATCTTCCCGTAACATGGGCTATACCAATACCAAGCACCCTCTCAAGCTTAAACCTCCTCAAAACGGACAGTTTCTCTTTCAAGACAAGTCCTTTAGCCTCCTCTTCCACATAACTTAAAAGCTCCTTGCGGGACCCGTAGAGCCTCCCCTCTTCCTCAAAAAGCTCGTCCATTAACTCAGGATGGGAAATAAGAAGCCTTGAGAGATACTGGCTGTTTCCCAAGATCTCCACTAACGCTTTTCTAAAACCGGATCTTGTGACCAAAAGCTCATAGAAGGCCTGCTTTGAATGCTTCATAAGTCCGACCATATCTGCCAGATTTTTGAGTACCATTGACGGATTACCGGTAGACTGGGCATCCCTTATAACCTCCACCAACATCTGCTCAGCCTTCTCTCTATCCTCCTCCGTCATCTCCTCTACAATCCTTCTAACGCTGGCATCTCCCCAGGTGTAGATGAAGCTCCTGTCGTCCACATGAACATCGCCCATAAACGCCTCAAAGATCCTTCTCACCCTCCTTTTGTAATCTTCGAAATCCTTTAAGAAAGGTCCCACCTCGTGATACCCCATTGAAACTGCTATCTTCTTCAACTCCTCCTCGCTGGCAGGAAGGGTATGCGTCTGGGTGCACCTTTGCATCTGGATCCTGTTTTCCAAGGTTCTATAAAAAGCATACGCTTGAGAAAGGATGCTGTACTCCTCAGAGCCCATAAGTCCCGCCGCCTTCAGCCGGTTTAAAGCGATGAAGACATTTCCCGTTCTGAGCCAGGGATTTCTTCCCCCAAACACCAACTGATACGCCTGCACAATAAACTCTATCTCCCTTATGCCTCCTTTACCTACCTTCACGTCTCTATCTCTGCCCTTAGACTCCTCATCTATCATCTCTTTAAGCCGCCCTATCTCCCGTATCGCCTCAAAGTCCAAGTGTTTTCTGTATATAAAGGGCGTAATCCTTCTCATAAGCTCGTCAAACACCGATTTGTCCCCAGCCGAGTGCCTGGCCCTTATGAGCATGGCCCTTTCCCAAACCCTGCCAAAGCTCTCGTAATAGGCCTCGTAGGCCTCAACCGGCATGCACAGAAGCCCCTTCCTGCCCTGGGGTCTTAATCTCAGATCCACGTTGTAGATAGGCCTTCCGTCATCGTAAGAGGCCAAAAGGCGATTCAGCCTTGAGAAGAGATGGGTAAAAACCTCCACATGGCTCACTCCCTTCAGTACTTTAAGTACACGGTAAACGTACATAACATCCACATCGGAATAGTAGTTCAACTCCTCCCCACCGAGCTTACCAAGGGCCACAACACATGCAGAAAGCTCATTCGAAGAGATACCGTACTTCTCCTCCGCCCCCTTTTTTGCCAACTCCAAAAGCCTTTCCAAGACACCATCGGCAAGGTAGGAAAGCTCCCTCAACACCCTGCCAATACTGGCAGCTCTAACAAGATCCCTGACACCAAGCCTCACGTGCTCTCTAAGATGTACCTGCTTTACCTCTTCATAAGAAAGGGAGCTAAAAATCCGCCTGTAATCCTCCCTATCCAAGCTCCTCTCATATCCTCTCTCTACGAAAAACTCTTCAATCCACTCGGGATGGGCAACGAGAGAGGATGCAAGGTAATGGCTACAGTAGAAGCAGTAAGAGAGGGCAGGAAACATCCCGCTTTGCTCAAGCCTCGCCTTTAAGGACGAACCAAGATAGTCCAGCCATGAGCTCTCGTAAATCTTCATAATGAGCCTTTTTACCGACTATTGACACAAGATTAAAGGGGGCAAGATAATAGATACTGATGAAGGACTGGGACGCCATCTTTGAAAGGCGCATCTGGTCCTTTGGAGAAAAGGAGTTCTTGCGCTACATCAAGGGTTTTCTGGTAGACTCGAAACGTCTTCTTGAAGAGATGGAAGGTATAGACCTACAGTTGGTGGCTGAATACATTCCCCATGTATTCTGGAGGAGATTGAAGAAACATATCAACCCTTACGCTATAGACCAACTCATCGCTTTCTTCTTCGGTGGCAACCCCGAAGAGGCTTCTGTGGAAGGAGCCGAAAATCTTTTAGTGTTGAACTCCCTCTTCTGGAAAAGGTTTCAGAAAAGAAGCTTCAGAAAATCGGCGCGGATGAGGCCCTCAGAAGAGTTCTACCTCAAAATGGGTGCCTACTTTTACAGGGTATCGTACCTAACGAGAGGCGCTGCGGTGTACAGGATAATGGAACTCCACTACAGGCCACTGGTTGAAGAGTTAAGAAAACTCTCAGATAAGTAAAAA
>JALWBK010000225.1:0-555 GCA_027037155.1 bacterium
GCTATAGGAATTGGACTTGTCACCGCAACATCTACCAACAATATTGAGAATTTATACGATCCTGAGGAGATAATAGCAGGAAATTATCAGATGGATATAGTGAGTAGTGGTTACACTATAGCCTCAGGTAATGCTACAGCTTCAGCCGTTGCCATGTATTCACAGGCAGGATCAAGCTGGAAGGATAATCTTGCTGTAAAGGGTTCTACAGCTACTACTACAGAGTATATAGCTGTTAAGATAGGAGAAAGTGGTTATGCTTCTGCTGGTTTAACAGTATATTACACTACTGATGGTGTGACTTGGACTGCAACATCTCTTGGTACAAATGGTGCTGTAACAATACACGGTGTATTGGTAGATTTTAATGGAACAGCAAGTGCTTCCAATGTCTATCTCACAGAAGGTGATATAGTTCTTATTGCTGCCACTGCGAGTGGTAATACAACAGTTGGTGGTGTCAGAATTGAAACTCCAGAGGGTACAGCAGCCAGTTCTCTTTCTCCTTTATGGTTCATCAGCGCTATAGGCGGTTTATCTAGCGGATATACAGAG
>JALWBK010000225.1:565-1628 GCA_027037155.1 bacterium
CTTTGTTACCCTTGACACAGAAAATGGAAACCTTCACTGGGGTTCTTTCAAGATTGATTGGATAGATTCAGTGGTTAGTAATGGAAGCATTTCCACTCCGGAAAGCAACATACAATTTGTTGTCCGTGGGGCCGGAGGTGCAGCGACATCCACCACAAGACTAAGGGACATAGCGAGATTCTATGATCCAGACGGCAACTTTATCCTTTCCACACCACAAAAACTCACCATCTGGAACGGTCCTAACTATTATGACATCTACCTTGACGGTGATGACACCATTGCAGAGGTGGCGGAGAAGATAAGAAACGCCATTGTCAACGGTCTTGGATTGGGAGCCACTGCCCCTGCCGATGTTATAAAACATGTTGCAGAATATATTACTGATGGCAATGCGGCTGCTACAGGGGAAGCGGCTGTTAAGGGTACAATAGTTATAAGATCCCCTATGGTAGGTACAGCTGGTGAGATAACCTTAAGCGGAGACGAAAACCTCATTAAGGCATTGAGCATTGAGGTAATACAGGAGGCTGTTGATCCTCAAACTACCGTTAGAGTTTACAATGCCCATACAGGAGACTCTGTGGGAGAAGATACGATAAGTGATAACATATTAAGAGGTGTGATAAAAGGCGTTGATGTTAAGATCTCTCCTGAAGTGGGTATAAATGTATCTTGGGATTCCACCAACAAAACCTTCACATTCTCGTCTGCCAGCGCTGAAACCTACTATCTACACATAGTTGATTACTCCATAAACTTCCACATAGGACCTAACCAGAACCAGGTTATGAGCACAGTAATAGGCAGAATGGACACAGTTGCCCTTGGTGTGGATAATCTTTTGGTGGTAGATCCCAAGCATGCGGAAGAGGCTATCACCAAGGTGGATAGAGCCATCCAGCTTGTATCCTCAGAAAGAGGTAAACTCGGTGCCATCATCAACAGACTCCAGAAGACCATATCCAACCTCAATATCCAGAGAGAAAACATGATGGCTTCTGAGTCCCGTATCAGAGACCTTGACATGGCTGCTGAAACCAGCGAATTCAACAAGTATCAG
>JALWBK010000225.1:1638-2085 GCA_027037155.1 bacterium
GTAATATAGAGTAGGGGAGGGCACACTGCCCTCCCTTTTAAATTCAAGGAGGAATAAGCCATGATGGTGGATAAGGTTGCAAATATAAAGGGAGTGAATCCCGTTCAGGATACAGGAGCTTCTATGCCTCAGAATAAGGGAAGTAATGTTGCACCTGCAAAAACCAAGGTGGATTCCAAGCAGCTGAAAAACGCCATGGACAAGCTTAACAAAGTGCTTGAGCTTTTCAATGTTGAGAGGCGTTTTGTGATAGACGATAGAACCAAAGAAATCGTGGTGAAGATAATAGATAAAAGCTCAGGAGAGGTTATTTTACAGATACCCCCTGAAGAGGCTTTGGAAAGATACTACAGGATGGAGCAGTTTATAGGTTTGATATTTAATGAGAAAGCTTGACTGGGATCTCTTTATTGAGAATTTCCTTTGCCCAGTCGAGCCTTTCTCTAC
>JALWBK010000226.1 GCA_027037155.1 bacterium
CCTCCCTCTCCAACTCATCCAGCCACATAACCCTCCTCCACCCTACACGCACCAAATAATATAATTTTTAAATATGAAAAATTTCAGCCGGCCCCACGCCTACGCCTTAGCCTTCGCGGCGAGCTCCCTGAGCTTCTTCTCCGCTTCTTTGTAGGTGATTTCTTCTTCCTGCCACTGGTGGAAGATCCGCCAGGCCTTCTCTCGGAGCGGGCCCCTCGGGATCCCTGCGACGATGTAGAGGAGCTCCCCGGCCTGGTCCCGCCTCTTCCGCCACTCCCGAACCGTGGGAATCCGAGCCTCCTCTTCCCTAAACACGGACACCTACCCCCCGCGAGTCCCCCATTGGTCTTGCCAGTCTTCAACTCAATAGTATTAAAGCAAAGTATTGGGTTCCCACCAGAGCTAATTCGCAATTAGAGGGCTAGGGTTAGCTACCTAAAGGATTTGCTAGTAGAAGAGTGCTTAGGGCCGAATCATCTATCCCCCTAGGGCGGCCCCTGCTATGGGGGCCTCGCCACCCCTAGGGGGCTCTTCACCCGACAGGTGCGGGGCATCCGTCATCCGGAGCTGGGGGATACCCCGCCCTCCCCCCAGCCCTCCAGCCATTTACTATCATTTCACTCCTTACCCTATATTTCTTCGGTAGATTTACTTTCTCAGGTTCTGGGGGTCCCAGCCTCTTACATCTTTAATTTCAAGGGTCGAAAACCTACAGTTACCGTGTTCATCGCACCCGAACGCTATGTCCATCACTGTATTGAGTCTTCTTAACCAGCCTCTCATGTCCTCTCACATATTAGACTGGTACACAGATAAACTCAGGATCACTTTATCCACATTGAGTCACAATACTCTTAGTCTTGCTTGTTTTCAACTAGCCACGAAGATGGCGGAACTAGGGATGCCCTTCGAGGTGCTCTTAGTCTTGCTTGTTTTCAACAAGGGCGACAAGGAGAAGTATGCGCTAGCGATGGCGGCGGCCGACTCTTAGTCTTGCTTGTTTTCAACTAAAAACTTCGCCGCGCTGATAACCGAGTTTATAGCCGGCTCTTAGTCTTGCTTGTTTTCAACCCGCATATTTTACATGCACCTGAGTCCCATCTCTTAGTCTTGCTTGTTTTCAACGGTGAGCCTCGAGAAGGACAGCATAACAATGAAGATCGGCTCTTAGTCTTGCTTGTTTTCAACTAGCCTTGCCAGCTACTGCTAGCGTGCTCGCCCACGCTTCTACTACTCTTAGTCTTGCTTGTTTTCAACGAGAGCGAAGTACGATGAGGCAATGTCAACAGTATCCTGCTTGAGGCTCTTAGTCTTGCTTGTTTTCAACTGGGACCATCATAGATATTCCTCGTCGGTCTCCGCGACTCTTAGTCTTGCTTGTTTTCAACATATGCTCTAGCTTAACCCGTATAACCTTGCTCTCGTATTCTCTTAGTCTTGCTTGTTTTCAACTAGCATAGATCACTATGCCTACCACACCGCCACTCTTAGCAGCTCTTAGTCTTGCTTGTTTTCAACTACCTGATAGTACCAACTGGTACCACCTAGACGGGGACTCTTAGTCTTGCTTGTTTTCAACCGCCTACGAGGTACTCGAGCTTCCGCCTGAGCCTGGCCGCGTCGCCTCTTAGTCTTGCTTGTTTTCAACATATTATCTACGACGCTATGCAATCGCGGAGCAAAGCCTCTTAGTCTTGCTTGTTTTCAACTAGCTACGATGAATCATCGGTTCGCCCGGCTCATCTCTTAGTCTTGCTTGTTTTCAACTGCCCTCTGGGGCCTCGTATAAGAGAGAGGCTCCTCCTCTCTTAGTCTTGCTTGTTTTCAACATTTTTTCTTCCGTTTTTGACGGCATGTATTCTCTTAGTCTTGCTTGTTTTCAACGATACAACTGACCCTGGTCGTTGTATGACGCGCCACATCTCTTAGTCTTGCTTGTTTTCAACTGGCGACAATGATTACTCTGGCTGGATAAATGTAGTTGCAAGCCTCTTAGTCTTGCTTGTTTTCAACCAAGGATTCGGACCTTCAATTCGCAGACATAACTCTTAGTCTTGCTTGTTTTCAACACATATTTGAT
>JALWBK010000227.1:0-2510 GCA_027037155.1 bacterium
ACCGCTGCAGAGTCGTTGCTCAAAAGCAGAGCGTTCTTTAGCAGAGCTATGCCTTCGCTTATCCTTCCAGCTCTCACCAGCAAAGAGCCTTTTAACGCGTCGTTTTCTGTCTTCTGGGCGGCTTTAAAAAAGTGGGCTTTTGCTTTGGGACTGCCCAGTATGTAGTAGGCCTGGGCGAGAAGGAAGTTGTAGGTGGGATTGTCGGGGTCTTTGGAGAGAAGTTCTTTTAGCTCTTCTATGGCATCTTCTATGTAGCCGTACTTGAGGGCAGTTGCTGCATACTCGCTCTTTTCAAGAACCTTTATCTTTGTGTACTTGAGGTAGCCACTAACTAACAGGGCTATTATGGCAAGAACCGAAGCGACAAATAGGAGCTTTACTGAGGGCTTTACCTTTTTGAACTCCTCTGCAAAGCTCTCCTCTTTGGTTAGCTCCAGATAGGCGGTGGGATCAATCTCTGGCTCCTTGGGCTTGGACTGGGAAGGGGCTTTGGGTTTTGGACTCGGACTCTTTTTTTTCCTGACTATAAAGGTGGTTCCGCACTTTGAGCAGCGAACCTTGATTCCTTCTTCGGTTATAAGATCGTCTTTAATAAAGTAGCGTGTGCCGCACTTTTTACATCTTATCTGCATCTTTTAATAGCTTTTCAATGCCCTTGCAAACAGGCCTTCCTGCCACGCCTCTTTCGGTGACGATGTAGGTGATGAGCTCTGCTGGTGTCACGTCAAAGGCTGGGTTGAAGGCCTTGGCGTTGGTTGGCGTTATCCTTTCGCTTCTGCAGAAAAGCACTTCTTTCTCGTCTCTTTCCTCAATGGGAATAGACTCGCCCGATTCCAGTGCGGGGTCTATGGTGGAAGTGGGAGCAACTACCATGAATGGAATGCCGTGGTGTTTTGCCAGAACCGCTAAGGAATATGTGCCTATCTTGTTGGCCACATCTCCCTTGGCTGTGATTCTGTCTGCACCTACTACCACTATATCAACCATGCCCTTGGACATGAGGTAGCCAGCCATGTTGTCGCATATCACCCGGTATGGTATTCCCTCCTTCTCCATCTCCCAGGCCGTTAGCCTTGCTCCTTGAAGCAGGGGTCTGGTTTCATCTACCCATACCATCTCTATCCTTTTCAGCTCCCATGCCTTTCGGATTACTCCCAAAGCGGTTCCGTAGCCGGCTGTTGCTATGGCTCCAGCGTTGCAGTGGGTCAAAACCCTTGCTCCTTCGGGAATAAGCCTTGCTCCAAACTCTGCCATCTTCAAACAGGCGGCAAGATCCTCTTCCTGTATCCTTATGGCTTCTGCGCGAAGCTTCTTGACGATTTTGTGCACGGGGAGGATGGGATCGTTGGCTACGCTGTTCATTCTCTTCAACGCCCAGAAGAGATTCACGGCAGTGGGCCTTGTGGAGGCAAGAAGTTCCGTTACATCTTGACACCTTTTCTTGAACTCTTCTCTTGAAGCGTTTTCGCACCCTTTGATACCAAGGTAAAACCCGTAGGCAGCGGCTATGCCTATGGCGGGGGCACCTCTTACCGTGAGGGTTCTGATGGCATCAGCCACCTCTTCAACGTTCTTTATCTCAAGCCATACCTCTTCCAAGGGAAGTTTTCTTTGGTCTAACATAACTAAAGTGTCGTCTTCTCTAAGGTATAAAGGCTTCAGCATCCTAGCCTCTTCCTGGCGTCCTCAAGGGATAGTCCAGCTATAATAACCGTTTTGTTGCGGGATTTCTCCCCGCTCTTTATGGATATATTGCTTTTGGCTACCTTTAGTCTCTTTGCCAGATATTCTATCAAGGCCTCGTTTGCCTTTCCACTGGTGGGTGGCGCGGTTATCCAGACTTTTAGGATATCTTTTTCCACTTTATGTGCGTTTTTTGAGGCCTTGGGCTGCACCTTAACTTTTAGCAGTAAATGTTCCCCAGCTTGACTGATCCAGCTCACCTGATGCTCCAGGCTATATGATGTAGTACAGGAACCAGCCACAGTTGCAGAAAATATATGATTATGAGCGCTATGACAGGTGAGATGTCTATGCCTCCAATGGGTGGGATGATCCTTCTGATAGGTCTCAGCACAGGTTCTGTGGAGCGATACAGAAACTGTACTATGGGATTGTACGGGTCAGGATTAACCCAGGATATTATGGCCCGTATGATGATTATCCACGTGTAAAGTCTCAAGACAATGTCTATAACGGTTGCCAGGGCGTTTATGAACTGGGACACCACAAACATCTATCTCCTCCCCATCCCCGTGTATCTCAGGCCAAGGGCCTTTACCTTTTGTGGTTCGTAGATGTTTCTGAGATCTATTATAGCGTCTCCCTTCAAAACCTCCTTTATCTTTTTGAGATTCATGTTTCTAAACTGGTTCCACTCTGTTACCACCACCACAGCGTCGGCGCCGGTTGCGGCATCGTAGGCGTTTTGGCAGTAGATCAAGGCGTCTTTGAAAACCTTTCTTACGTTGTCCATGGCAGCAGGATCGTACACCCTCACTGTGGCTCCA
>JALWBK010000227.1:2520-7005 GCA_027037155.1 bacterium
CATCCAGCATCTCCACAATCTTCTGGTACGCCCTCTCCTTCTGCTTCTCGTTTACCTCAACGGTGGCCTTTACGAGCTTGAAGTCGTATCCATGCTCTTCTGCAATCCTTATTAGTGCCTTGGTGTCTTTGGGAAAGCACGAACCTCCAAAGCCAGGTCCTGGGTGCAGAAACTTTGGTCCTATCCTTCCATCCAGTCCCATGGCCTTGGCCACCACATGGACATCTGCTCCAATGATGTCGCAGAGGTTGGCAATCTCGTTGATGAAGCTGATTCTCATGGCAAGGTATGAATTGGAGGCGTACTTTATGAGCTCTGCGGTCTTTATGTCGGTGAATACAAAGGGGGTGTCTCTGAGATAGAGGGGTCTATAGAGGTCTCTCAAGATAGCTCTTGCAGAGTCACTTTCGGTACCTATAACCACCCTGTCTGGGTGCATGAAGTCGTACACCGCAGAGCCTTCCCTAAGAAATTCTGGATTTGAAGCAACGTCAAAGGAGACGTCATTTTTCTTGTTGCGCTCAATGATCTTTTTTATCCTGTATCCTGTTCCCACAGGAACTGTGCTTTTAGTCACCACCACCTTATAGTCGTTGAGGTTTTCTGCGATCTTCTTTGCCACCTCTTCAACGTAGGTGAGGTCGGCTGAGCCGTCGCCCCTTGGAGGTGTACCCACAGCTATGAAGATGACAAGGGAATCCCTTATCGCTCCGTTTATATCTGTGGTGAAGAAAAGCCTTCCCTCTTGGGAGTTCCTTTTTACCAGCTCGGAGAGTCCCGGCTCGTAGAAGGGGATTTTCCCTTCCTTTAGCATGTCAATCTTTTCCTTCACTTTATCCACGCACACCACTTCGTTGCCGAATTCGGCAAAACACGCGCCTGTCACCAAGCCCACGTATCCTGCGCCTATTACTGCGACCTTCAACTTCTTCCCTCCTTAAATATTCTTAACGGGGCTATGGGTGTGCTTCCCTTGAGAAACTCAATCCTTAGCACAGTGTCGTCAGTTGCATATCCCATGATCCAGCCCCTTTTATAGTAGTGTCCTTCTCTCACACGCCATTTGATGTTGCTGCCCGAGTAGACGGTATAAAGCCCTCTTTTATGTTTTACAAGTACTAAGGTGCCCATGGCGTGGATACTCCTTTCTACGTACACCACCTTTCCGTTGGCCACTGCCACTATCTTTTCCCCTTTGGATACGGGTATGTCTATTCTGTTCTTCACTATCGCTGCTCTTCTTGGGTAAAGTACAGGGGAGGTGAATAGCAGCCCCTTTACCCTGAATCTGCGGGGAAGTATGATTTCCGTGTCTTGTAGTTTAACTTTGCTTATGATTTTCCAATCCATAACCCCTTCGCAGGGAAGCATAAGGATCTCACCAACCCTTAGGAGGTGCTTCTTGGGGAGGTTATTAACCTCTATGATCTTTTTTAGGGACGTCCCTGTCTTTACCGCGATCTTTATGAGAGAGTCTCCTCTTTTTACCCGGTACGCACACATCTTTTCTAAGTTCTCAAGGGCCTTGCATGGTACAAGGATCCTTTGTCCCACCTTAACCCTGTGAGGATTCTTGATGTTCTTTCTGTTCATCTTGAGAAGCTTTGCAAAAGATATGCCCGATGCCCTGGCTATAGAGTAGAGGGTCTCTCCCTTTTTAATTCTGTAGGTGCAGAGTCTTGAGTGGGAGGTTAGCGGGATCAAAAGAAGGAGGAGAAACATAAAGGATTTTCTCAAAGTCCTAAAACCTCCCTGAGCTTGGCAACGGCTTCTTCAACTGATGAGACAGAAAATACGCCAGGAATGTCCCAGCTAAGGATTCCTATAACGGGCTTTCCCATCTTCAGGGCAAAAGCGATCTCTGAAAGGGTTCCGTACTCTCCACCCACGGCTATGAGAGCATCAGCAGTGGAGGCGATTATCACGTTGCGTGCGTGTCCTATACCCGTGGCAATGGGTATGGTGATGTAATCGTTGGCGTCGTTTCGGTTGGCGGTTGGCACCACCCCTATGGTTACGCCACCCTTTTCCGCTACACCCTTGGCTACGGCTTCCATGACGCCGGTTAATCCACCACAGATAACTGGATAGCCTAATTCGCCAAGTTTTAGCCCGAGCTGATAGGCGTTGTTGTAATCCCTACGGGTGGCGTTGGAGGCACCTATTACGCCTATAATATGGTCGGGGCGGCCGGATTCGAACCGGCGACCCCCAGCTCCCGAAGCTGGTGCGCTGCCAAACTGCGCTACGCCCCGTTTATCCCTTCCATCCATATTTACCCTTTAGTTTTACAAAAACGCAACCACCTAAGTCTTCAATCTTCAACTTCTCTTTGCCATTGACCTTAACTTTTCTAATCCTCAACAGCCTCTGTGTCAATTCGTCTCCCACGGGGATCACCAATCTGCCCCCTTCCTTTAGCTGCTTCACTAACGGCTCCGGGATGTCGGGGGCTCCCGCAGTTACTATTATGGCATCGTAGGGGGCAAATTCCTCCCAGCCTTCGGTGCCGTCCCCTAATTTGAAGTGTATGTTGTTGTAACCGAGACTTTTGAGAATTTTTTGTGCCCTTTCAAGTAGTTGGGGAATCCTCTCAACGGTGTACACTTCCTTTGCGATCTCTGCCAGTATAGCTGCCTGATATCCAGAGCCTGTGCCTATCTCCAAAACCCGACTGTTCTCGTCAATCTCCAGCGCCTCCGTCATGAGTGCTACTATGTAGGGCTGTGATATGGTTTGTCCCATGCCAATGGGAAGGGGAGCATCCACGTAGGCGTTGTGGACCAGATCTTCTGGAACGAAAAGATGCCTTGGAACCTTCAAAAGGGCCTGTAGAACCCTTTCGTCTTTGATTCCCCTTCTTTTTATGCTTTCAACCAGGGCTTTCCTTTTCTCTATCACAGCTTTATCTCCACCTTCTTTGCCTTTTCGAGGAAGGCGAAGTCTGTCATCTCAAGTTTTATGGGTGTTATGGATACGTAGCCGCTTTTTACGGCCACTATGTCGGTATCTTCTCCGTTGCCAAGCTGAGGATCCTCATCTACGGGAAAGCCGCCTATCCAGTAATAGATGTTACCCCTGGGATCTCTCAGCTCGTATATGTAGTCAGTATAGATACGTTTCCCCTGCCTCGTCCACTTGACGCCTTTGATCCTGCTGTACTCTTTGACATCGGGCACGTTGACGTTGAGTAGAGTTCCCTCGGGTAAACCGTTTTCGTGCACCCACTTTACTATGTTTAAGGCCACTTTGCTGGCAGCGGCGAAGTTTCTGAACTCTCCTACTGCTAAGGACAGGGCCACCGATGGATACCCGAGAATGGTTCCTTCCATGGCAGCGGCTACCGTTCCAGAGTAGGTGATGTCATCTCCAAGGTTGGGTCCCTCGTTTATGCCTGAGATAACCATGTCAGGCTTGGAGGGAAGGATCTTGTTTACCCCTAAGATAACGGCATCTGTTGGGGTTCCATCCACTGCAAAGACCTTCTCTTCAATCTGTTTTACCCTCAAAGGCCTGTGGAGGGTCAGGGAGTGGCTGGAGGCACTCTTTTCCCGATCTGGAGCTACCACCCATACGTCGGCTATTTCCGACAGAAACTTCCTTAGGACGTTGATACCCGTAGAGAATACCCCGTCATCATTTGAGAGAAGGATTACCATTGAGCACCTTTAGAGAAGAATGGTCGGGGCGACCCGATTTGAACGGGCGACCACTGGCCCCCCATGCCAGTGCTCTGCCAGGCTGAGCTACGCCCCGTAATGGTGCCTGAGGCGGGATTCGAACCCGCACGGGCATACCGCCCACTGTCCCCTCAAGACAGCGCGTCTCCCAGTTCCGCCACTCCGGCCTTCACCGGCAGGTTATTTAATTCCTTTTCACCTTGATGTCAAGCTTTTTATGGCGGCAAGAGCTTTCTGAGTCCTCTCCACAGCTTCATAAACGTCCTCATCTGGTTTGCTCAGTAATGCCATCGCTTTATGGTAGGCTCTGAGGGCATTTTCAAAGTCTCTCTTTATCTCGTAACAGACCCCCATGTCATAAAACACAGCATAACTATTGGGATCCAGCCTTTTTGCCCTTTGTAAGAGAGATAGTGCCTTATCAATGTCTTTTGCCTTGGCGAAGGAAATGGCATCTTTCACAAGCCTCTTTGCCTCTGGATTTTCGCCGTTGTACTTTTTGAAAACTACCACCACGGTTATCTCGTGAGGCGTTATGTCACGTACGAATCTCTCTACGGCCTTTTCCATGGCTTGGTGTAGGAGACTTACGTCTGTAGGGATGGAGGATGGACGTCTGTCTTCACACCACTTGAATGTGGCCGTAGCCTCGTAGTTGTTGGAGTAAAGAAGCTTTGCAGTCTCCACTTCTATCACCTTGGGGATGAAGGAGAAGGAGGCCTCTTTGCTATAACAAGAGACTTGATAGCTTCTTCTCTTTTTGCACTTTTTGTCGAGACACTCGGTTCTCCTTTCGTAGTAACGG
>JALWBK010000228.1:0-1512 GCA_027037155.1 bacterium
CCCCACTTTTCTTAGATTGGCGTGCTTGTAGCTTAGAAGCTTT
The DNA here is from genome assembly GCA_027037155.1 of bacterium. Taxonomy (GTDB): domain Bacteria; phylum Thermosulfidibacterota; class Thermosulfidibacteria; order Thermosulfidibacterales; family Thermosulfidibacteraceae; genus Thermosulfidibacter. The sequence goes on from JALWBK010000228.1 coordinate 44, forward strand.
ACCCCATACTTATAGAATCTCACCCTCACCTTCAAGGAGTCCCCTGATCCTGAGACTTCAATGACTTTGCCTTTTCCAAAGTGAGGGTGTACCACAGTGTCTCCCTTTGAGAGCGAGGATTTCTTGGATGGATCTGGTGGTATGCACTTGGTACAGTGGGATTCAACTGATACTCCTACTTTCTCCACAAGCTCGTCGGGTATTTCTTCAAGAAAGCGAGAGGGCTGGTTATACTTGAGTGAACCGTAACAGAGCCTTTTTTCGGCTCTTGTAAGGTACAAGAGCTCTTTTGCTCTGGTCATTCCCACGTAACAGAGCCTTCTTTCCTCCTCCAATGCAAAGGTGCTTTCCTGAGAGCGGTAATGGGGAAGAAAGCCCTCCTCCATACCCACCATGAAGACCACGGGAAATTCCAAACCCTTAGCGGAGTGAAGCGTCATAAGAGTTACGGCGTCTCCCGCCTTCACCTCATCCACAGGAGCTGCGAGAGCTGTACGATCAAGAAAGGCACAGAGGCCATCCTCTTCATCGTCGTACTCGCTGGCCACATTGACGAGCTCTACCAGGTTTTCCAGTCTGCCCTCGGCCTCTCTGGTGCCTTCTGCCTCAAGCATGGCTCTGTAACCTGTCTTTTCTATCACCGTGTGCACCAGCTCGGAGACAGACAGCATGTCTTTAAGCATCATGAAGCCTTCTATCAACTCCACAAAACTCTTTACCTTTGAGGCACTCCCCCTTGAGAGTACTCCAAGGGTGTCTATTTTCTTCAGTATTTCCCAAAGGGGCTGTCCGCTTCTTTGGACGTACTCAAGGATGCGATTGACAGTAACGGTCCCTATCCCCCTTGCGGGGACGTTTACGATCCTTTTAAAGGCATGAATGTCGTTGGGGTTACGTATGAACCTGAGATAGGCGAGGATATCCTTTATCTCCTTTCTCTCGTAGAACCTTATGCCTCCCACCACTACATAGGGTATGCCTTTGTTGATGAGAGCTTCTTCAAAGACTCTGGATTGGGCGTTTGTTCTGTAGAAAATGGCGTAATCTTTATAGGGCCTTTTCAACCTCTCTATCTCTTCTGCAACAAAGGCAGCCTCTTCCCTATCGCTTTCGGCAATGAAAAGCTTTACCTTTTCGCCACCGGGCTTTACAGGCTTTAGCCTCTTTTGCTTGCGCAGTGTGTTGTTCCTTATCACATGCCAGGCCGCGTTGAGGATGCTTTCAGTGGAGCGAAAGTTCTCTTCCAGCTTTACTACCTTTGCCTCGGGAAAGTCCTTTTCAAAATCCAGTATGTTCCTTATATCTGCACCTCGCCAAGAGTATATGGATTGGTCGTCGTCTCCCACAACACATAAGTTCCTGTGATCCTGAGACAAGAGCTTCACTATGAGGTACTGTATCCTGTTGGTGTCCTGATACTCGTCCACCATGATGTGGGTGAACCTCTCATAGAGAAACATTAGCACCCC
>JALWBK010000228.1:1522-2073 GCA_027037155.1 bacterium
GGGTCTAAATTGAGAGATCTTAACACCTCTTTCACTATACCAAGCTGGTCGGTGTCATCCACAACGGTAAAGTCCAGCCCGTACCCTAACCTATCTGCAAACCTCCTCAATACCCAAACGCCGAAGGAGTGAAAGGTTGAAAGAAAGGGAACACCGTAGCCCCTTACCGCAGAGCTTCCAAGACCAAGAAGGGAAAAGACGCGCTCTTTCATCTCATTGGCGGCTTTGTTGGTAAAGGTGAGGCACAAAATGCTGTGTCCAGCAATGCCTTCTAACATGAGGTAGGCGGTTCTGTGTGTGATGACTCTGGTCTTTCCAGAGCCCGCTCCTGCCAGTATCAGAAGGGGTCCGGACACAGTGGTGACTGCTTCCCTTTGGGATGGGGTTAGTCCGTTGAGTATGTGCTCTTCAGTGAGTTTCACCTTTCCTCCTCATGGCCTCTTTGTTGTACGCATCAACCACACACTTTCTGCTCAACATGCCCACTAACTTGCCTTCATCGTCAACGACGGGAAGATGATCTATCTTTTTTTTGCCTATCTTTTCCATGG
>JALWBK010000229.1 GCA_027037155.1 bacterium
CCTCAAAGTCAACCTTTACCAAAGACTTCGTCTCCACCAAGGACACAGCCATGGTACCCAACAAAACGAAAAGCAGAGCTAAAAACATAATGGCAACAGACTTGTGAATCACATCGTCAGAAAGCCTGTGTTTAAACATGACAGCATCCCTTCTATTTCTGACGGTAGAGAAAACGCTCAGAAGCACCACCACAAAGGTGGTAGTCTTGATACCGCCTCCTGTACCTCCAGGGGAGGCACCAATAAACATAAGAACCATCAGCCACAGCCATGTAATCTCCTTCATTGAGCCAATATCAACGGTGTTGAATCCGGCTGTCCTCGGGGTTATGGACTGAAACAATGTGGCCAAAAACTTGCCCCTGTAAGAGAGGGGAGCAAGTACGTTGTCCCACTCAAAAACCGCTATCCCCAAGGCACCCAAAACAATCAAAATGGCTGTGGTGGTGAGAGCCACCTTGGAATGAAAACTCAAGTGATTCCTGTCCTTAAACCTTCGGTAGACATCGTAAAGTACCGGAAAACCGATACCTCCAGAGACGATTAGAAAGCACACCGTTAGATTAATGTCCCAAGAGTTCACGAAGCGGGAAAGGCTGTCCGAGTACAAAGAAAAGCCAGCATTGCAAAAGGCGGATATAGAATGGAAGAAGGCTGAATACAGCGCCTTGGAAAAGGGAATACCGTAAGAAAGGAAGCCCAGCAAAAGCAAAAAGAAGCCGATTCCCTCAATGACCGCCGTAAAGAGAAAGATGTGAATCAAAAGATGCCCCAAGGTATCCATGTCGTAGTAATTCAAAGCGTCCTGAAGAATAAGCTTTCCCCTTAGGGACATTCTGTAACCAAAAGCAACGGCAAAAAAGGCAGAGAGGGTCATTATACCTAAGCCGCCAGCCTGTATGAGCAAAAGCACCACTATTTGACCAAAATGAGTCAGATACTTACCGGTATCCACCACCACCAAACCCGTAACACAGGTGGCTGATGTGGCTGTAAAAAGGGCGTTCACAAAAGACAGTCCCTTCCCATCCACCGTTGAAAAGGGAAGCATCAGCAAAAAGGCTCCAAAGAGTATGGCAGCGATGAAACTTCCAACGATGATGCGGGATGGAGACAGGTTAGCGGTTTTCATCCCTCACCAGTTTTTTGAGCTCTTCCCAGAAGTCGGAGATGTCCTTGAACTGCCGATAGACAGAAGCAAATCTTACATAGGCCACCTCGTCCACCTCTTTTATCATCTCCATAACCTTCTCACCTATAACCCTCGTAGGAACCTCCCTCTCACCAAGGTTCAGGAGAAACCTCTCAATCTCATCAACTATCGCTTCCTGCTTCTCCACACTGACAGGCCTCTTTTCAAAGGCCTTTCTGATACCCGAAAGCAGCTTATCCCTGTTGTACGGCTCCCTTCTCCCGTCCTTTTTAACCACCATGGGCATGGTCTCATCTATCCTCTCAAAGGTTGTGAACCTTCTGCCACACACAACGCATTCCCGCCTTCTTCTTATGGAGAAGCCGTCCTTTCCTGTTCTGGTTTCCACAACCCTGGTGTTGCTGCTGAAGCAGAAGGGACACTTCATAGCCCAACCTTCACCAGCTCTATACCAGCCTCCCCCAACATATCCTCAGAGAGCTTATCCGGATAGCCTTCCACATAGTAAATTTTCTGTATACCTGCGTTTATCAGCATCTTTGAGCAAATGATGCATGGAAAGGTGGTACAGTAGATCTCCGCTCCCTTGAGACTCACACCGTGTAGCGCGGCTTGAATAATAGCATTCTGCTCTGCATGAAGCCCCCTGCACAGCTCATGCCTCTCTCCTGAGGGCACCCCCAAGCGCTCACGCAAACAACCAACCTCAGAACAGTGGGTTATGCCAGAGGGTGGACCGTTGTAGCCCGTGGCAAGGATCCTCCTATCCTTCACCACCACCGCCCCCACCTTCCTACGGAGGCAGGTGGACCTGGAAGCCACAAGCTTCGCTATCTCTATAAAGTACCTATCCCAGGGAGGCCTATCCATCTACACCCTTCAGAGCGCTCTGATACTCAGAAAGCCTCTCGGGATAGAGGGGGAACCTCTCGCAAAGCTCCCTCACCTTAGAGTAAACCTCTTTCTTAACGTCCTCTTTATCTATGTTCTTGAGCACATAGGCTATCAAATCGCCTATCTCCTCCATTTCCGCCTCTTTCATACCCCTGGTGGTGAGAGCCGGTGTGCCTATCCTGATACCGCTGGTAACTGTGGGCTTTTCGGTATCAAAGGGAATCATGTTCTTGTTAACCGTTATACCAGCCTCTTCAAGGGCCTTCTCGGCTACATTTCCAGTAAGTTCAATGGGGCGCAGATCAACCAACATAAGGTGGTTATCTGTTCCACCAGAGACTATCCTCAATCCATGGGAGGCAAGCCTTTGGGCAAGGGCTTTAGCGTTTTTCACCACCTGCTGCTGGTACCTCCTGAAATCTTCGCTCAAAGCCTCTTTCAAGGCCACCGCCTTGGCAGCTATCACGTGCATCAGCGGTCCACCTTGAATGCCAGGGAATACGGTCTTGTCAATATCTTTGGCAAACTCAGCCCTGCACATCACCATTCCGCCCCTGGGACCTCTAAGGGTCTTGTGGGTTGTTGTGGTCACAAACTCGCAGTAGGGTATGGGAGACGGATGAATCCCTGCCGCCACAAGTCCTGCTATGTGGGCAATGTCCGCCATTACGTAGGCTCCAACCTCATCGGCAATCTCCCTGAACTTATCAAACTCAATGACCCTAGGATAAGCACTGGCACCCACCACTATAAGTTTCGGCCTATGCTCCTTAGCCAACGCCCTCACCTGCTCAAAGTCTATGGTTTCGGTATCCCTTCTCACCCCGTAAAACACAACATTGTACAGCTTACCTGAGAAGTTCACCTTGGCACCGTGGGAAAGGTGTCCTCCATGGGCAAGATCCATGGCAAGGATGGTATCGCCCGGCTTCAGCACAGCCATGTAAACCGCCATGTTGGCCTGGGTACCAGAGTGGGGCTGCACGTTCACATGCTCTGCCCCAAAGAGCCTCTTTGCCCTCTCTATTGCCAAAGTCTCCACTATATCCACAAACTCGCAGCCACCATAATACCTTTTACCGGGATAGCCCTCGGCGTACTTGTTGGTCATTACGCAGCCCTGCGCTTCCATAACCGCGTAGCTGGCAAAGTTCTCGCTGGCTATCATCTCAAGCTTGTACTCCTGCCTCTTCAGCTCACCCAAAATGGCCTTGGCCACCTCAGGATCAACGTCCCATATCCTCATGGATCCCCTCCTTCACAAATCGCCTTCTCTATCTCCAAAATCTTTCCAAGCCTTCTGGCATGTCTTCCACCCTCAAACTCCTCCTCAAACCAAACCCTCACTATCTCACCGGCCTCTTCCTTAGAGAGCACTCTTCCGCCCATCACCAGCACATTGGCATCGTTGTGAAGGCGACTCATCTTCGCCGTGTAGGTATCGTGGCACAAAGCGGCCCTGATCCCCGGAAACCTGTTGGCCACTATGCTCATGCCTATGCCGGTCCCACAGATCAGTATTCCCCTTTGAGCCTCACCAGAAAGCACCGCCTTCACCACCTTAACGGCAAACTCAGGATAGTCCACCGAATCCTCGGAATAGGTACCAAAGTCCAGCACATTCAAGCCCATATTTGTCAAAAGCCCCTTAACAAACTCCTTTAAACCAAAACCACCGTGGTCGGACGCCAGAGCCACCTTCATCACAGTACCTCCTCACCCCGCTCACCGGTTCTTATCCTGACAGCATCCTCCACATCCACAACCGCAATCCACTCCTTACCCGATACCGCACCGGCACAAATGTCAACAACGGTGGCAATCACCTCATCCACCAACTCATCCGTCACCACCGTTTCTATCTTCAGCCGTGGGGAAAAGGATGTGGCAAGGCCAAACATCTCCAGCTCTTTTCCCTGGGAAGGATCCTCAAACTTCACCTCGGTAACCACAAGCCCCCGCACACCAACCTCAGTCAGCCGCTCCCTAACCTCGTCAAGGCTGAAGGGCCTTATAACGGCAATAACCTTTTTCATAGGGTGGTGATTTAGCAGAAAAAGAGAGCTATTGCAAAAGAAGGAGGCTCATGCCCTCTTGGTATTCACAAAGAAGGTAAGCACCTCAAGCTCCACACCCAAATCTATATGCCTGAGCACCACATCCTTTGGAACCGTAAGCCTTACCGGTGCAAAGTTGAGTATACCCTTTATCCCAGCTCTCACCAGATCATCAACAACCTTCTGAGCCTCCGAGTAGTGAACAGCCACAATAGCTATCTTTATCTTCTTCTTTTTGATGATCTCCTGCATCCTCTCGGCAGGGTAAAGCTCACAGCCCTCGGGAACAGCGTTCTTTCTCTCTTCATCAATGACCTTATCAAAAGCAACGCTTATCCTAAACCCGTGTCTCTTAAAACCTTGATAGGAAAGGAGAGCCCTTCCAAGGTTACCTACACCAACAAGGGCCACCTCCCACTCTCTATCAAGCCCCATTATCCTTTTTATATCCTTCTTTAACTCTCTCACATAATAGCCAACGCCTCTGGTTCCAAACTCCCCAAAATAGGCAAGGTCCTTTCTGATCTGAGCAGGATTTATCCCACACCTTCTACCAAGCTCGGCTGAAGAAATTACTTCAACTCCTTCTTCCTCAAGCTGTGAAAGGCACCTAAGATAGAGCGAGAGCCTTGAGATGGTAACTTCAGGTATCTTTAAACGCCTCATCAGCCTTCCCCGTCTTTATAGTTGTGTACACATTCACAATTATACACAAAAACAAAGGGAAGGGGCAACCCCTTCCCGCTTTAACAGAAAGAAAAATCCTTAGTGGCCAGCTACAAGTGCCACTGCCTTAAAGGGATCTGCAAAAAGAACAATAAGAGCTACAACCAAGGCGTAGATTGTAAGGGCCTCAATCATAGCCAGACCGATGATCATAGCAACCTGGATCTTACCGGCTGCCTCAGGATTCCTGGCAATTCCCTCCATAGCGCCCTTAACGCTCATTCCCTGTCCCAAACCACACAGACCGGCTGCAAAACCAAGGCCCCAGCCCACAGCAATAGCAGCAAACTTCAGCATATTGAGGGCTGCGATCTTAACCTCACCCTCAGCAGCCATGGCAGGGACAGTCAGAAGCATCACACCCATCAACAGCGCCCCGAACCTGAACAACCTCTTCAACATCAACACCCTCCTTTAAAAAGTATTAGTGCTCTTCGGTCTCCTCCACCGCCAAAGCTATATACACAATTGAGAGCAAAGTAAACACCAGAGCCTGTACCAGACCGAAAAAGATGGAGAGGAACATAAGTGGCACAGGCACCAAAAGGGGAACAAGAGAGAACATTATTAAAGCTAACGTTTCTTCACCCATTATGTTTCCAAAAAGACGAACAGACAGCGAAAGAACTCTGGCGAAATGACCTATAGTCTCCAGAACAAACATCACTGGTGCCATAAAGGGAACGGGTCCACCAAAATGCTTGAGATAGTTAATCAACCCGTGCTTTTTAATACCCCAGTAATGGTAATAGAAAAATACCACAATGGCCGGAGCAATGGTGGTGTTCCAGTTGGAAGTGGGGGAGATAAACCCAGGCACATTACCCATCCAGTTGGATATCAAGATAAAGAGAAACAACGTGGCTATTAACGGGACATGCGGTCTCACATCGCCCGGTATAATCCCGGCCATAAAATCGGTCATACCTTCTACATAGGACTCCATAAGATTTTGAATACCTGAAGGAATTAAGGAAAGTTTCTTTGTGGCCAAAACCGATATAACTATCAAGAATATACTAACATACAAAGCCAAAACGACATGGAAAAACTTATGGGGCAGAGGATTCAAGATAAAAGGCTCGTACATTACCCTTCCTCCTAAACGTTTTTCAAGCCCTTAATATCAGTAAACGGAATAAGCATCAGCAAACTGAGTCCAAAAACAACAGCCAAAGGATTAACAACCTTCTTAACAAAAAGCACAGCCAGAACAAAGGCTATAAATAAATATTTAAGTCCCTGTACAACCCAGAAGAACGACTTAGACCTATACTCAGTGACGATTCTGCTGAGAATACACATCAACCAAAAATCGCCATAGGCTACGAGAACCCCAAGCAAAACACCCAAGAAAACATCAAACCTCTTCCAGAAAAGGCTGACAACTACAAATCCCAACCCCAGCAACGCGCCTCTAATCAACATTCTCTTTATTATCCCGCTGCTCTTCTGCATCTATCTTCTTCACTCCCCTTTTTACTTCCTTAAACACAGTTTTAAAACCCGCTATCGTCCCAAGAAGAAAAAAAGCATCATCCCCCAAGGGGATGTGTTGAGCTCTTTATCAATAAGCAATCCAATACCCAAGCCTATAAAGATTGATAACACAAGCTCCAACCCAACAGCACTCAAACGAACAAGCTCTTTCAAAAGACTCCCTTTCTCTTTGTCTATCTTCACTGTTCTCTCTCCGCTGCCCTTAATTAACAATTACACCTTTGGCAGTCAACTGAACCACTTTGCATTTATGCAAAACTAAGTTTTAGGCTCTTGCGAAGTGGATCCTGAAAAGGATTTGAAAAGCTCAATGGGTATAGGAAAGACCACCGTACTGGCATTTTCGGAGCTTATCTCCACCAAGGTCTGCAGATACCTAAGCTGCAAGGCCACAGGATGTCTACCGATGATGTCCGCTGCCTCAGCCAACTTTTGAGCGGCCTGGTACTCACCTTCAGCAGCGATGATCTTAGCCCTTCTCTCCCTCTCCGCCTCTGCCTGTCTGGCCATGGCTCTTTGCATATCATGGGGCAGATCCACATGCTTTATCTCCACAGTGGTCACCTTTATCCCCCACGGATCGGTATGCTCATCAAGAATGGCCTGAAGACGCGAATTTATCTTCTCTCTATGGCTCAAGATCTCATCA
>JALWBK010000230.1 GCA_027037155.1 bacterium
TGCAACGTAAGCGGTAGAGGCAAACTCCCCCGTACCCAAACCATCGTACACACCGCCAACTCCCTCCACCACCGCCACATCAGCGTCAGAACATCCGAGTCTAAAATTCCTCTTCACCCCCTCCTCGCCCATCATCCAGCAATCCAGATTCCTGCACAGCCTTGCCGCAAGCTTTGAGTGGTGCTGAGGATCTATGTAGTCTGGGCCAACCTTAAAGGGCTGAACCTTATATCCCCTATCCACCAGCCCTTGGATAACGGCAGCTGTTATGGTGGTCTTACCACAGCCGCTTCCAATCCCCGCTATTAAGAAAGCCCTGCACATGATTTGTGATGATAATGTATGGAAGAGAAAACGGCAAGCTGTGATATTGCATTACGGCATTTAAGGTTGTATCGTGCCTGACGATTTTACCATAAAGCAGAAAAAGCTTGTAAGGTGCAGAATATGAAGGAGAGATTGATAGAGCTATTACTGGAGAGGTCCTTTCTCTACAGCGATAAACCTATATTCAAGCTTGCCTCAGGCAAAATGAGTAACTATTACATAAACTGTAAGCCCACCACCATGGATCCAGAAGGGCTCTACTTAATAGGCAATCTACTTTACGATACGGTGAAGGACTGGAACATAAAGGCTGCAGGCGGACTGACCATGGGAGCGGATCCCTTGGCCTACGCTTTGGCGTACACAAGTTTTCTAAAAGGAGATCCCATCAAAGCTTTTGTCATCAGGAAAGAGCCCAAGGATCACGGTACCCAGAAGCTGATTGAGGGACCCGTAAATCCTGGAGAAAGGGTTGTGATACTTGAGGACGTTATAACCACTGGAGGCTCAACGTTGAAAGCCATAAAAGCCGCTGAAGACTTTGGGCTGAAGATAGGAGGCGTGGTGGTTTTGGTCGATAGACAGGAGGGAGGAAAAGAACGAGTGGAAGCTGCAGGATACAGGGTTTACAGCATAGTCCGCAAAGAGGAACTTTTAGAAGTTTACAGAAGGGAGGAATAGCTATGGGACTGTTCGGCAAAAGATCTTGCTTGGATCTATCGGCCATTGTGAAAAGAGGAATCTACGATCTTACAAAGATCGATGTGCTACCAGATTCCCCTGAAGAGGCACGACTGACAAAGGAAATGCTTAAAGGAATCAAAGACGTTTTTTATACCTTAACTGAAGAGGGGACAAAATCAGCCGTTTTCAACGGCAAACTAAAGTTCGCTCTTAAGCAGGTTCATGAGAACATAAAGGAAATAAAGGACAACATTGACGCCATAAACATCGCCATATCGGAAAACACCCAAGCCATAACCGACATATCCCGCCACATGGAAGAGCTAAAGATCTTTATGGATGAGGTGGAAAGCTACACTGCAAAAACTGTGGAGGTTATAGAGAAGGTTAGCGCAGAATCCAAGGACATATACCAGGCAAGTTTAGAAGGCCGAACCATAACACAGCAGCTTGAAAACAGCATAGACAACATCCTGAAGATTGTAGAGGTAATTAACAACATTGCAGATCAGACCAACCTTTTGGCACTTAATGCAGCCATTGAAGCGGCAAGGGCTGGAGAGCATGGAAGGGGCTTTGCCGTTGTGGCAGATGAGGTGAGAAAATTAGCAGAAGAAACCCTTAAAAGATCCAAAGAGATAAACGAGACCGTCACCAACATCTCCAACGAGATAAAGAACCTTATAGACGAAAACAAGCTCATATCCGAGAAGATAGAGTCCTCCAACCAGAGTATAGAAGTACTCACCCAAGAGATTGAAGAACTCAACAACAGGATACAGCAGGCCAAAGACATGATAAACTCCATAGGCTCTGCCATTGAACAACAGGCCGCCAGCTCTGAAGAGATATCGCAAACGGTCACCAACATCACCTCCAATTTCAACCTTGTAGTTAGCTCCTTGGGAAGGGTTGAGCAAAGCTCCACCGATTTAGAAGGCATACTTGATATAACCACCAAAGTGCTGCAGAAATTTAAGACAGGACATGAGCTTGAAAGGATTTTGGATATAGCCAGAGAGGCAAAGCAAAAGATAGAAGAGACC
>JALWBK010000231.1 GCA_027037155.1 bacterium
AAGTGTTATAAGCATTAATAACATTACCACTTGGGTTGGTAATAATGGTTTTCATGACTGGGTAGTTGCTTCTTCTTGGAACGGAGCTTTCCCAAATGGTTCTAATGTAGGTGCTATATTTGCTGAAGGTATTGTTTGGGGTGGTAAAGTTAATGACGGAGCTTCTCCAACAGTACGTGTTAATGGTAATACTTATGGTTCTGGTTGTGCTCCTATTACCAGATTATTTAGAGTAAGACCTGATTATAAAACCGGTGATTTAGCTAAAGATGCTGCAAACTTCTTTTCAAAATCATTAGGTTCTGTAACAGATGCAGATATCCAACAACTTCGTGATCAATACGAAAAAGATTGGAAAGAATGGCCTGCTGATGAAGGCGCAATTTATAAAGATGTTGATGGAGACGGTCAATATAATCCTAACGTTGATATTCCCGGAGTTCCCGGAGCTGCCCAAACTATATTTATTAAATATAATGATTCAAGATCAAGCGCAAATTACGGTTCACCACCTATTGGGTTGGAAGTTTCCGAAACATATTGGGCTTATGCTTATTCAGGTGCGTTAGGAAATGTTATTTATAAAAAAGTAGATATAGTTTACAAAGGAACATCAACTTCTGCAGCAAATTCAACTATAGATAGTTTGTATATTGTTCAATGGTCTGACCCTGATGTTGGTGCTTCCGGTGATGACTTTGCAGGTTGCGATACAGCATTAAATCTTGGTTATGCATACAGTTCACAAGCTACTGATGCTGTTTACGAGGGTGTTGGTTTAGCCCCTCCGGCTGCAGGTTATGACTTTTTACAAGGTGTTTCCCAATATACAGGAAACCCTGCAGATAGTGCAATTTTTAATTTGAAATGGAGACATGGATATAAGTATGTAAATCCTAAACCAATGAGCTCTTTTGAATATTTTGCTGCAGGTGGTACATGGAGTGATCCGAGTTTTAGTTATAACGGTACATTGGAATTTTATAACTTGATGAGAGGTAAATTACCTATTCCTCGTTATCCTTCCGGTGAACCTTTCCCGGAAAGTGTTTCCGATGTAACACCTTTTGGTACATATTTAACAGATGGTGATCCTGTTGCAGGTACCGGAAAAATTGACGGTGCTGTTGATGGACCTGGTGATAGACGAATTATGGTTACAAACGGTCCTATTACAATGAATTTAGGTGACACTGCTCAAGTAGTTCTTGCACTTGTTGGTGCCATAGGAAATGATAATCTTAACAGTGTAGCTAAACTTAAAGAAAATGATAATACTGCTCAAATAGTATTCGATCAATTGTTTAAATTACCTTCAATTAATCCTCCGGATGTTAAGGTTATACCTTTACATAATGAAATAGTATTAAAATGGGATGATAATCAAGAATCCGTTAATGCTATTGAATCATTTGATGATCAAGGGTATAAATTTGAAGGATATATGGTATATCAAATACCAAATGCATCATCCAGTATAAAAGATGGTGTGTTATTAGCAGTATATGATGTTAATAATGGTATTACTGCTATTTATGATACAACAGCAGACATAAATGGCAAGGATATTCCACAATTAGTTGTACAAGGAAAAGACCTTGGTATTCAAAGATATATTACAATAACTAAGGATGCTATTAGAAAGTCCGATTTGGTTGATGGACAATCCTACTATTTTGTAGTAATAGCTTATGCAGCAAATCCATCTCCATTATTACCTTTCCATGTTCTTAAATCTGCCCCGGTTGTAATTCCTGTTGTTCCTGAAACAAAACTGGGAGTTAGAACTTCATCTGCTGTTGGTGACAGTATTGAAGTAACTCATACTGCCGGTAAAAGTGATGGTTCTGTAGTTGCAATAGTTATTGATCCAACATCAACAACCGGACATAATTATAGTGTAACTTTTGATACCTTGGCTGGTGGATTTGTTTGGAATTTAACAGATGTTACTGATAACAGAGTTGTTTTGGAAAATCAAACTAACCAAGTTGGTGATGAAAATTACCAAATAGTAGATGGAATTATGGTTAAAGCAATTGGTCCTCCTGTTG
>JALWBK010000232.1 GCA_027037155.1 bacterium
TTAAGGCTTATAAGTCCCGTTGTACAGGATGAAAAGTTAGAGGCGTTTCTCACCTATCTTCGCAAATACTCAAGCATGAAGGCCGAGATGCTTGACAGATACCCTCCAGTGAAGAAGAGGGTAGAGAAGATATGTCAGTACCTTGAAGAGCTCATAACCAAAGAGGCGTTCCTGAAAGCCCTCAAGGATAACGAAGACGTCTTCATCACCGAGATCAACGGAGAGCCCCACATCGTAATAGGCGACGCCACAAGCTACATACAGGCCTCTGGAAGAACTTCCAGACTCATACCCGGCGGCATCACTAAAGGACTCTCGGTAGTTGTGGTGATAGATAAGAAGGCCTTCAGAAGCCTTGAAAGAAGGGTCAGGTACATGTTGCCTGACGAAATTACCTTCAAGAAGCTTGAAGATTACAACGAACTTGACGGGATCCTGCAGCAGATAGAGGCAAGCAGAAAACCCAAAAGGGGAACTGAAAAGGATCTATTCAAAAGCGCTCTGGTGGTGGTGGAGTCTCCCAACAAGGCAAGAACCATCTCAAGCTTCTTCGGCAGGCCCCAGAAAAGATGGATAGGAAACCTTTTAGCCTATGAGGTGGTGGTTGGCGATTTTTACTTAGTGGTGAGCGCTTCAGTAGGACATGTGGCAGATCTTACCACAAAACCCGGATTTTATGGAGTTATCAGGGAGAATGAACTTTTCAAACCTGTTTACACAACAATCAAAAGATGCAAATGTGGCAATCAGCTCGTTGATAATCCATGTCCCAAATGTGGCTACAACATTGAAAACGACAAAATAACCCTGATTGAGAGCTTAAGAAGGCTCTCCTTTGAAGTGGATCAGGTCTTTATAGCCACGGATCCCGACGCCGAAGGAGAGAAAATCGCATGGGACCTTTTCTTGGCATTAAAGCCATTGAATGATTCTATACACAGGATAGAGTTTCACGAGGTAACACCAAGCGCCTTCAGGAGGGCATTAGCTGAAAAAAGAGAGGTGGACTCCAACAGGGTAAAAGCCCAGATGGTCAGAAGGATAGCGGACAGATGGGTAGGCTTTACCCTCTCAAACCGCTTGCAGAGGGAGTTCAACAACAGGAACCTCTCAGCAGGTAGGGTACAGACACCCGTTCTGGGCTGGGTGATAGAAAGAGACGAAGAGACAAAGAAGAGAGTGGGGGTGGTGTCATTTAAGGTGTACGGCGTTGAGATGAGCGTTGAGGTAGAACCCCGAAGGGCAAAGGAGATCCTTTCAAGGATCAAAAGCGCACAGGTGAAGCTTTCTGAACCCTACACGGACACCGTCAACCCACTGCCACCCTTTACCACCAGCGAGCTCTTAAAAGAGGCCTCCTCCAGATTGAGGCTTTCCGCAGAAGAGGCCATGCAGATAGCCCAGAAACTATTTGAGGAAGGATACATCACTTACCACAGGACCGATTCCACCCGCGTTTCCTCCTACGGCATACAGGTGGCCAAAAGCTACATAGAAGAGCACTATCCCGGTAACTTCAAGGCCAGAACGTGGGGAAAAGGGGGAGCCCACGAGTGCATAAGACCAACAAGGGCCATTGATCCTCCAAGGCTCAAGAATCAGGCACTATCGGGAGAGGTTGAGCTTTCGGAAAAGGAAATAAGACTCTACGCTCTCATATTCTATAGATTCATGGCATCACAAATGAAGGAGGCAAAGGTTCTGAAGAGAGACATAGAGGTGCAAATAGACAATATAACAAGCAAAAAAGATGTGATACTTGAGGTGTTGGACCCCGGTTTTTCACTGCTTCATCCCTTCAAAACCACCTCCATAGACCCCTCAAAGGGAATCAGCGATGCAAAGCTCAGCTATGTGCCAAAAGCAAAACCCTTTACTGAAGGAACCTTGGTGGACGAGATGAAAAAAAGAGGACTTGGAAGGCCATCAACCTACGCGAAGATAGTACAAACCCTCCTCAACAGAGGCTATGTGGTCAAAAGGGGAATAGCTTTAAGATCCACAGCCTTAGGAAGAAGGGTTTACACCTACCTCCAGCAGTTTAAGCCCTATACAACGGAAGAGTTCACCAGAATGATTGAGAAATACATGGACGAGATTGAGGAGAATGCAAGAAATTACATGGAGGTACTTGAAAAGCTCTACGAGGTGAAAAGCCTTGCTTAGAAGAAAGAGCCGCAGAATAACAGTGGGAAACGTGCCCGTTGGAGGAAAAGCCCCTATAACCGTACAGTCCATGACCAAAACAGATACCAAAGACATCAATACAACCCTCTCCCAGATAGTAGAGCTTCAGAAGGCAGGTTGTGAGATACTGAGGATCTCTGTACCAGACGAAGAGTCCTTAGAAGCCTTTGGATACTACCTCAATAAAGCTTCAATCCCACTGATAGCTGACATACACTTCAATCACAAGCTGGCAATAGAATGCATAAAACTCGGAGCATCGTGCGTGAGGATAAACCCTGGAAACATTGGTGGAAAGGAGAGAGTGCTTGAGGTAGTAAAAGCTGCAATAGAGCACAACTGTGCCATCAGAATAGGTGTCAATGCAGGCTCTTTAGAAAAGGGCATAATGCGGCGCTTTGGCATGACACCCCGGGCACTGGCGGAAAGCGCACTTTACTGGAGCAAGTTCCTGGAAGATCAAGGCTTTTTAAACTTTAAGGTATCTATCAAATCCTCCGATGTAAGAACCACCTATGAAGCGCATATCATTTTCGCTGAAAAGAGCGATGTACCTATACATCTTGGCATAACCGAAGCTGGATTTGGAGAGTACGGTATAGTGAAGTCCTCCGTCGGAATAGGCTCACTGCTACTTAACGGTATTGGAGACACCATACGGGTCTCCCTAACAGGCGATCCGGTGAAAGAGGTGAAGGTAGGAAAGTATATACTCCAGTGTCTGGGGCTGAGAAGCTTCGGCCCTGAGATCATCTCGTGTCCCACCTGTTCTCGCAAAAAGATAGATGTGGAAGAGTTAGCCAAGAAGGTTGCCGAAAGATTGAAAGATGTTAAAATTCCCCTTAAAGTTGCAGTCATGGGATGCGAAGTCAACGGCCCTGGCGAGGCAAGGGAGGCTGATTGCGGGATCGCTGGAGGAAAGCATTTTTCCCTGGTATTCAAGAAAGGAAAGGTTGTAGCAAAGGCGCCCAACGACGAGGCCCTTGACATGCTGATAGAGATTATAAAAGAGCTGGAGGAGAACGATGGGAGTGAAAAAGCTGCTATTTCCCACCAAGTTTAGAGCCGGATCTCTTCAGTTTTTAAAAAAGCTGCTTGTACTGAAAAAGGCTGGGCTTGAGGAGGTCACGGTTCTACACATCATAGAGAAGGAAAAGGTCTCCTTTGACTACGCCGGTTATCTGAAAGAAGTTGAGGAAAAACTGAGGAAAAAGGCTGAAGAGATACTGAAGGAATGGGAAGAAGAGTTCTCCAAGGAGATAAACTTCAAGTACGAGATCGTTGTTGGAATCCCGGAATACGAGGTCTTGGAAAGAGAAGAGAACTTTGACCTCATAGCCATGGGCAAGCCATCCTCTGGACTGATAAAGAAGCTCTTCATGGGCTCAACGACCATGAACATACTCGCCCATGTTAAAAAGCCCGTCTTAGTTGCCAAATTTGAAGAGGAGGTCCTGCATTCGGAAAAATGCCTTTTCTGTAAGGTGCTTCTTGCCACCGACGGCTCAGAACCGTGTAAAAGGGCCCTTGGATTCATTAAAAGCCTCGCCCCTGTTATTGAAGAGGTGGATGTTCTTGCAGTGCAGAACGTGAAGAGGAAAGAGAGCAGAGAGCCCTACGAAAAAATCGTTGAAGAGTTTGCCAAAGAGCTTGAAGGCGTCGTTAAGGTAGACACCCACATACTGGAGGGCACCCCCTCAAAGGAGATACTCAGGTTTGCAGAAAGCATAGGCTCCTCCATGATAGTTGTGGGCACCACCGGAAAAGATGCCTTTGAAGAGATGATAATAGGAAGCACCTCACACAGGGTGCTTGAAAAGAGTAAGCTTCCAGTGTTGGTCATTCCCTGAGAGAGGGGAGGGGAGAGATGAGAAAAGATGCTCTCTTGCTTGTGGTTGTTGACATACAGGAAAAGCTGCTTCCCGCCATCTTTAACAAAGAGCAGGTGGTAAAAAACGCCACGCTATTAATGAAGATGGCCGAGCTCTTTAAGATACCTGTGATTCTAACAGAACAGTACCCCAAAGGCCTGGGCAAGACCGTCCCCGAAATACAGAAGGCTTACGATGAACTGGATACAGAGAAGAAGTACGTAGAGAAAATGACCTTCTCGTGTGCGAGAGAGGCAGAGTTCTCCACATATCTTTCGGAAAAGCACAAAAACGGAATAACCAAAGTTCTCCTAACAGGTATTGAGGCACACATCTGCGTATATCAAACAGCCATGGATCTCATGGATTTAGGTTATAAGGTTTATCTCGCTTCAGACGCTGTAGGATCCAGAAGGGAAGATGCCTACAGGCAGATCCTATGCCATTTAAGGACCAAAGGGGTTGAGGTTCTCCCGTCAGAGACCATCCTATTTTCACTGCTTGAGAGAGCAGGTACCGAAGAATTCAAGAAGATGCTTCCGTACCTCAAGTGAGACTGAAGATCTCAGAAATCTTCTGCTCACTACAGGGGGAGGGCTCCAGGGTAGGGGAGCCCTCTGTTTTTCTGCGCCTTGCCGGATGCAACCTACAGTGTGTTCACTGCGACACCAAGTATTCATGGCAAGAGTACCAGGAACTGGACTTAGAAGAAGTCTTTCAAAAGATCCTTTCTTACAAAATAAAGAACCTCGTTATAACCGGGGGAGAACCAACTCTACAGGCCGAACCACTTATAGAGCTTCTCAATAAGCTTTTGCAATTGAACTATTCAATAACAATTGAAACCAACGGAAGCATACACACCCACTCAGCAATAGACTTACTCAATAAAGCCACCATTGTATCCTTCTCACCAAAGCTCAAAGGTTTTCTCGGTAGAGAATACAACTGGGAGACATTCATTAGGCTTCTCAAAGAGATACGCACAAACTTCTACATCAAGCTTGTGGCTACTGAAAGCACGAAAGAAGAGTTAGCCAAGTGCATTAAAAGACTCTCAAAGGTTAAGAAAAACCTTGAGATATTCCTTCAACCCGATAGCTCTGGCTGCTCAAACAGAGAAGATTACATAGAAAGGGCCAGAAAGCTGTGGAAGGAAACTGTGAAGCTGCAGCAAAGGGAAACCGAGATAAAGCTCAGGATGGTACCTCAGCTTCACAGGATGCTGTTCTGGGAAGTGGACAGGGGACTATAACTTGATGCTCTTCTCGCGATTCTTATTTTACATAATATACATTATCAGTCATCAAGGTTAACACCGCTGAGCCAATAAAACAGATAAGCATTTCAGTAACTTACATTGTTAACCTAAACTTGAACCGGTTTGGTAGGTTGTGTTGGATTTCTGGGGAAACTGTGAAAAGCAAAGTCTTGAAATCAGATAAGTACCTTAAAGACCGAGCATTTCTTTGATGAACCTGGAAGGCTTCTCCTCAAAGCGTGTGTATCTTGAAGAGAAGCGATAATACGTAACAAAAAGCTTTTCAGTAGCCCTGGTTATAGCAGTATAACAGAGCCTCCTTTCTTCCTCTAACTCCTCCTCAACGCCCAAAGCCCTTGAAAGGGGGAACTCCCCCTCAACCATTCCCACAAGAAAGACCACAGGAAACTCCAGTCCTTTGGCAGAATGAACCGAAAGCAATCTTACCCCCTCGTCCTCCTCAGCAACACCCGAATCTATCAGAAACCTCAAATAGCTCAAAAAAGCACTAACCGTACCTGTCCTACTTCTTTCCTCAAAGTCCTTAGCCTGTCTTAGCAGCTCCTCCAGAGAGTTAAGTCTAATCAAACCTCCAGGTTTATCCTCGCTAAACTCAACGCTTCTGCCTAAAAGTTTGATTAAATCAAAAATTATAGACGAAGGGGTGCTCTGATCCTTTACCCGCTCTATAAACTCGTTAAACCAATCACTTTCCTTCGCAGCCTGTGGGGATAAACCTAAAAGAGTCGCCCTGTTTCTAATCCTGGAAAGCAACCTGGGACCAGGATTTACAGAGTACTTTAAAAGATCTATGGCAAGCTGAACCTCCTCACGCATGTAAAGGCTCTTACCAAACTGGAAGGAGTAAGGGATCTTACGCTTCTTGAGAGTGCTCTCTATCAGACGTCCCCTGGCGTTGGTCCTATACAGAATGCAGAAGTCGCTGTAGCTATACCCTTCTTTCAGCTTCAAGATATCTATAATGTCACACACGAACTCTGCCTCGTCCTGCGGCGTATTGAGAGCCTTTACATCAATAAAGAACTCCTTGGCCTCACGGGAGGTCCAGAAAAGCTTAGGAATACGAGCCCTATTGTGTTGTATAAGATTGAAGGCCACATCCCTTATCTGCTTGGGTAGACGAAAGCTCCTCGTAAGCTTAAATACCTTAAAGCCCTTTCTATCCCTCAAAACCTGCAGATACTCCGGTAACGCTCCTCTCCACTGGTATATACTCTGGTCATCATCACCCGTTATAAACAGCCTCTTACCCTTCCCCAAGGTCTCAATTATGTAAATCTGCGATCTACTCAGATCCTGCGCCTCATCCACCAGGATGTAGTTAATCCTCTCCCTATAAAACTCCACCGTTTCGGGGAACCTCTTAAATAAAAGACAGGTAAAATAGATGAGATCCTCATAATCCAACGCCTTCTCTTTGATAATCGTCTCGTTGTAGACATCCCAAAATTCAGAAAGTAGCTCCCTCCAGCGCCCGGAGGACTGCTCCAAAAACTCTTCTTTGTCTAAAAGATGTGCTCTTGCCCTGTGAAACCTCTGGAGAATATCGTCCACCACAGAGATTGAGCC
>JALWBK010000233.1 GCA_027037155.1 bacterium
AAGTGGTGAGGGAGGTGGTGCGTTATTCTGAGAGGCTTGTTCCTACGGCCAAGGGTGTTTCGTTGAAAGGATCAGAGGGGAGGTTGGACGAGGAGACACGGAGGTTGGTGGAAGCGGTTGAGAAGGTCTATCTAAAAGCCGGTTTTAAGCCAAAGAGCATTGACCAGATGTTTGCGGAAGCTGGTGTGCCCCAGCATAAGGCGAGAGCTGTGTTGAAGTACATGCTGGAGAAGAAGATTCTGGTAAGGGTAAGTGTTGATTGAGCTCTTCACAGAAAGTACGCAGATGAGATGCGGGAGAGGGTTGAAAGGTTCTTTGCTGACCACCAGAAGCTGGAGGTTTCCCATTTCAAAGAGATTATCGGTGTGAGTAGGAAGTACGCCATACCCTATTTGGAGTTCTTGGACAGATCTGGAGTTACCAAAAGGGTTGGGAACTACAGGGTGAAGAGGTGAAAAGATGGAGTTGAGACATCTTGAGGTTTTTGTAGAGGTTGCGAGGGTAGGTAGTTTTACGAAGGCAGCGGAGAACTTGGGACTTTCTCAGCCTACGGTGAGTCTGCACCTTCAGAGTCTTGAAAAGGAGCTTGGGGTGAGGCTTCTGGACAGGGATGGAAGGAGGATCGCTCTTACCCCAGCGGGTAAGGTGTTTTTCCCTTACGCCCGGGAGATAGTGGAGCTCAAAGGCAAGGCCGTTTTGGCGCTTAAGAAGTTTTTGGGGAGCGTTGAGGGAACCTTTAGGATAGGGGCGAGCACAGTACCTGGGGAGTATATCCTTCCCAGGATACTTCCAGCTTTCATTAAGGAGTATCCAAAGACCCGGTTCAGCATAGAGGTAATGGACTCCGAAGCCATTAATGTTGCAGTTGCGGAAGGCACCTATGAGATGGGGTTGGTAGGTGCAAAGAGGGAGGACGAAAGACTGCAATACACCCCCTTTTGTAAGGATAGGGTTGTGATCGTAGCACCTCCCTCTGGAGATTTTCCGAGTAAGATAGACTTGAGAGAGATTCCTGAAATCCCTCTGGTCTTTAGGGAGAGGGGTTCAGGTACTAGGCGTGCTTTTGAAAGGGCCATAGAAAGCAAAGGGGTGGATCCTTCTTCGCTGAATGTGGTAGCCGAGGTGGGTAGTACCACGGCGGTTAAGGAGGCTGTTAGGAATGGACTGGGTTGTGGGGTGGTTTCTGAGATCTCCGTGAGAAAAGAGGTGGAGATGGGTATGTTTCGCTTGCTTAAGGTTGAGGAACTTCAAATTGAGAGGGAGTTTTTTGTGGTGGTGAGGAGAAATAGGACGCTATCACCAGCCATAGAGCTATTTATTAACTTTATTGTGAAGCAGAAGGAAGGGAAGGCCTGTGAGAATTGAGAAACTGAGCAATAGCACGTGAAACACAAGTCCTGTTGTTACGGCAATAGCTCTGCCGTATCCCATTAGCATGTAGGCACCCGCCCACCCTGCCTCGAAAGTTCCGAACCCTCCGAGGCTATGTATCGGAAGAACCGTGGTTAGCTCTGAGAAGCTTATGCCAAAGACAGAGTGCCAGAAGTCTATGCTTAAACCCTGGCTGTCAAATATTGCCTTGGTTAGACAGTAGAAGGCGAGGTACTTTACGCTCCAAACCGCTAAAGATGAAAGTAAAGTGAAAAAAAGCAGGCTCTTTTGCTGCGAGAATCCCATTGCAAGATCCTTCTTGAAGGCACGAACTTTCGTGGGTAGTCTATTTTCTGGTAGGCTCTTTATGATCCAAATGAGCACTCCAAAGAGGCCTGTTACCCCTATAGCGGTGAGAGTCCCAATAAGGATGAAGTTTCCAACGTGGCTGACGTAAGTTGTAGAAAGAATGAAGAAAAGGGCTATACAAAGCATGTCTGCTATTCTTGCTGTTAATAAAACTGAAGTGAGAGTACCTGCTGAGTGTCTCTTTCCCAGAAGGTAAATAAAGCTCAATTCGCCAGTTCTCGCAGGGTACAGGTTGTTTGCCATTGTGTGTATTGCCACAACGGTGTAGAGTCTAAAGAAGCCCTTTTCCTTAAGCATGATCTTCCATCTAAGCGCCCTTGCAGCAAAGCTCAGAAGGTAGAGCAGGTAAGAAGTAATCAATAGATGAACGGGAGCACTTGTAGTGAACTTGGCTACAATTTTCCAGTCAATGTTGACTACAACTGCGATGAGCAGAGCTATGGTTGCAACGATGAGAAGATGTTTCTTCACTGTATGTTTACGGTCTCTCTTATGTAGTAGGGCCTTTTGTCGTAATTTTCAAAGTAGAGTCTTATAATGAGCTCTCCCAGTATGCCAAGGCAGATAAGCTGAAGTCCGGCCAAGGTAAGCAGGGTTGAAATGGTCAGAAGGGGTCTTGTTCCAATAGAAGCTCCTGTGAATATCTTGTAAAGGATCAGATAGGAAAGCGGAAAGATCCCGAAAAGAAATAGTATGCTTCCTATGCCGCCAAAGATCCTCATGGGTTTTGCCTTGTAGAACAGCAAAAACTTTATGACGATGAGATCCAGAAGCACTTTGAACGTGCGGGAGAGTCCATACTTGCTCTTTCCTGCCTTTCTGGGCCTATGGTTTACCGGTATCTCTGCTATTTTGCATCCCAACTCAGATGCCAGAGCAGGTATGAATCTATGTTGTTCTCCGTAGAGGTGTAGCTCTTTTATAATAAAGCTCTTATAGGCCTTAAGAGAGCACCCGTAATCGTGCAGTTTGACACCGGTCACAGCAGATATGATGGCGTTGGCTACTTTGGAGGGAAAAACGCGGGTCCAGTAGGGATCTTTTCTGTCCTTTCTCCATCCGCTCACTATGTCGTAACCCTCTTCCATCTTTTCCAGTAACTTTGGTATATCTTTGGGATCGTTCTGGAGATCCCCGTCCATGGTAAATATCACATCTCCTGTTGCGTAATAGAAGCCGGCGGATATGGCGGCAGTTTGTCCGAAGTTCTTTCTGAAGTGTATCACTTTAACGCTTGTATCCTGGTGTGCCAGCTGGTTCAGCAGTTCTCCTGAGCCATCAGTGGAGCCATCGTTGACGAAAATGATTTCATACTGGTGAGGTAGCGATTCCAGCACCTCTTTCAGCTCTTTGTAGAGCTCTTCTATGTTATCCTTCTCGTTGTATATGGGTACCACCACAGAAATCTTCATGGGTTTCCTCCTACCTCAGTACAGCGTAGGTTACAAGAAAGATAATTGTATTGACGGCTACCTTTATCACAGCAATGCTTATAAGAAACTTGTCTGATAGGTTCAAGCCTATGAGGGTGCTGACTATAAAGTACTTTACGGCGATGTCGGTGATGAAAAGGAGTATAGCGGAGGGAATCTGCAGCGTGGGACTTGATATTTCTACTTTTCGTCCTATGAAGTTGCTTAACTGGGCCATGGTGGTCTTTGAGAATGCGTTTACCCCCAGTACTCCACCGCTGAAGATATCTTCCAGAAGTCCTGCTAAGAAACCCCAGATCAGGGACTTTATTCCTGTCGCTCTCAAGCGAATCACGAGATGGCACAAAAACACCGACATTATATCAACGTATTTTACGGAGGCGTGCTGGTAGAAGAAGAGCAGGAATATCCTTAACAATAGGAAGAATACGAATACGCCAAGGATCTGTCCGTTTTCTGGGCTACCTCTTTTTATTCTTTTCCTTTTTTTCTTTGCCAATGACCTCTCCCATTATGAGTACGAATTTGTTGTTTTCCAGCCTATCAGTAGGAACCGCCACTATGTTAAGAAACTTCTCCTCCAGACTCTTGGAAACTTTGATCACCCTTCCAATGTAGAGACCAGTGGGGAATATTCCACCGATGCCCGTTGCTACTAAAAGATCTCCCACCTTCACATCCATGGATGGAAGCACGTAGTTTACATTAAGGGTTCTTCCGTTTCCCCTTGCTATGCCTCTTACCTTGGATCTAAAGTCCTCAACATGAACGGAAAAGTCTGGATCCACAACACTCATAGCCACGCTGTAGTTTTTGTAAACCTTTCTTATCTGTCCGACGATGCCGTTGCTTCCGGCCACAGCCATACCTTCCTTGACACCGTCTTTGGAGCCTTTATCAAGCATGAACCTCAGCTGCCAGTAGTCTCCAGTCCATCCCAACACCCTGGCAGCTATGCTTTTAATTTTGTAGTGCTTTTTTATGCCTAAAAGCTTTTTAAGTTTCAGGTTTTCTTGGTATAAAGTTTTGCAGAGTGTGATCTTTTGTTTCAGTTTTATGTTCTCTTCTTCCAGTCTCTGGTTCTCTTTTAGGATTCTGTTGGCTTCTACAATGGACCTAACCTTTTCTCCGCTCTCCCTTTTTACGCTTTCAAACAGATACACTATTTTAGTGGCAACTTTTTCTGGAAGTTGTGCAATGGTGGTCACCTTCACACGTGCAACGATGAGAGCCGCGCTGATGAGAACCAAAATTATGTAGGCAGCTGTTTCCCTTTTCAAGCCACTGAGATCCTCTTGAGGAAGGATAGGTGCTCAAGTACCTTTCCAGTGCCCTTCACAACACAGGTCAGTGGATCCTCGGCGATTATTACAGGAAGTTTTGTCCTCTCCGCTATCACCTTGTCTAATCCCGGTAGAAGGGCGCCTCCTCCTGCAAGCACAATGCCCCTTTCGGCAAGATCTGCTGAAAGCTCAGGAGGAGCCTTCTCAAGAGCTTCTTTAACTGCCACTACGATCTTGGAAACGGCTTCACTTATGGCTTCTCTCACTTCTGCCGAGGTAATCCTTATGGTGTCGGGTATTCCTTCGGTGAGGTTTCTACCTTTTACCTCTATGTATCCTTCTTTGTCGGTGTCGGGATGTGCGGATCCCATTTCTATCTTGATCCTTTCGGCAGTCTTTTCTCCTATGATGAGGTTGTACTTTCTTTTTATGTAGTTGATTATAGCCTCATCTATCTCGTCACCTGCTATTCTCAAAGAGTGGCTGTAAACGATACCCGATAGAGATATAAGGGCTATCTCCGTTGTTCCTCCGCCTATATCAACGATCATGTTGCCTACCGGTTCCTGAACGGGAAGACCAGCGCCTATGGCTGCTGCCATGGGCTGTTCAATAAGGTACACCTCCCTTGCTCCTGCAGAAAGGGACGAGTCAATTACGGCCTTTTTTTCTACCTGTGTGATGCCTGAGGGAATGGCCACCACCACTCTGGGTCTGACAAAGCTCTTTCTGTTGTGCACCCTTTTGATGAAGTAAGACAGCATGGCCTCGGTGACTTCAAAGTCGGTTATAACACCGTCTCTCAATGGCCTTATGGAGACGATACTTCCAGGGGTTTTCCCAAGCATCTTTTTGGCTTCTGCCCCTACCGCTAAAATAGTGTTTCTTTCTTTATCAATGGCCACCACCGAGGGTTCTCTTAAGACAATGCCCTTTCCTCTGATGTAAACGAGCGTGTTCGCAGTTCCCAGGTCTATAGCCATATCCTTTGAGAAAAGTCCCAAAATCTTGTCTATCATTGCTCCTCCTAAGTGTTGGAGTGTAGAAACGCCCCCGGGGTGATTTGAACACCCGACCTACGGCTCCGGAGGCCGTCGCTCTATCCAGCTGAGCTACGGGGGCTTGTCTCTTGACTTTGAAAGTATAACTTGTTCAATTGTGGTGTCAAGCATGGGGAAGCTGGTACTCAAAAGGAAGTTTACGGCAAAGGTCAAAGAGGGTTATCCCTGGATCTATCGGGAATGGGTGAGCTCTGTGGACGATTCTGTTCAAAAAGGGGATCTGATTAGAGTCCTTTCTGAGACTAATAAATTTCTGGGTATGGCGTACTTTAACCCGGACTCTTACATTGTGGGCCGCATCTATTCCCGTAATGAGGAGCCCCTTGATAAGAGACTTGTGGTGAAGAGATTGCAGGCTGCCCTTTCTCTCAGGGATCAGTTGAACATAGAGTCTTCTGCCTTCCGTGTACTATTCAGTGAAGCCGATGGACTTCCTGGTCTTGTGGTGGACTGGTATTCCGGTGTGGTGGTCTTTCAGATTGTCACCTATGGGCTGGAGGTACGAAAAGAGGAGGTTGTGAGTGCTATAAGGGAGGTTCTCAATCCCAGGGCCCTTGTTGAGAGAAGGGACGCTCCAGGTAGACACCTTGAGGGACTGGAGGTGGAGAAGGCTTATGTGCACTATGGTTCCAAGTGGCTTGAAAAGGGGAAGGTAAAGATAGAGGAGAACGGACTTAAGTTCTGGGTGGACGTGTTTCATGGACACAAAACAGGACACTACCTGGATCAAAGGGAGAACCGGCGTAGGGTGGCTCAGCTTGCCTCTAATAAGAGTGTGATTGACTGTTTCTGCAACACTGGTGGCTTCGGTATATACTGTGCCCGATGGGGTGCCGAGGAGGTTCTTGCCATAGACATATCCGAAAAGGTACTGGAGATTGCCACTGATAATGCTGAACTTAACGGGGTTTCCGCTAAGATAGATTTTGTGAAGGGCAATGTGTTTGATGAGTTGAGAACTCTCGTTAGAAGAGGCAGGAAGTTTGACTTGGTGATTCTTGACCCTCCCTCTTTTACAAAGTCTAAGAAGACTTTAGATAACGCCTTAAGAGGATATAAAGACATAAACGTGAACGCTCTAAAGCTTGTTAAGCCTGGTGGTTTCCTTGCAACTGCATCCTGTTCCCATCACGTTACGCTGGATCTCTTTATACAGGTAATCCAAGATGCCCTGCGAGATGTGGGAAGAACTGCGAGAATTGTGGATATCAGCTTTCAGGCTCCTGATCATCCGGTTATTCCCCAGATGCCTGAATCTCTATATCTGAAGATGCTGGTTCTGGAGGTGCAGTAGTTGTTTACCGGAATTGTTCAGAAAACAGGTAGGCTGGCCTCACTAATCAGAAGGGGTACCGGTTATGTTCTCAAGGTGGAGATTGATCATGGCTGG
>JALWBK010000234.1 GCA_027037155.1 bacterium
GACGCATAAAGAATATCCATAACCCAATAAGCACTATCAGCGGCAACCAGTTGGAAAGGAAATTCATATACCAGGACGGCTTCTCTGGTGGTTTGACGTAGATCTGAACCCCCTTTTGCTTTAAGAGCTTAATGAGATCCGGATCATTGGGAACAACCACCTTTATCCTTACCTTTGTAGGCTTCTGTCTCTTACCCCATTGAAAGTAAGGCTTTAACTTGCCTCCCACCTCCTGAAAATCCTTCACAGGAACCTCAGCGTACACAGCGTATTCCTTCATTACCACACTCTTGACAGCCCCCTTCTCCACCAGACTGAGAAACTGAGTGTAGTTGAGCTCCTGCACTTGCTCGGTGGGCATGTTGGAAAAATTAAACACAACTATCACCACAAGAAGTATTATCAGCCATATAAGCAGTCCCCTGCCAAAGCTGGGACCGCTTGGCCTCTTTGGAAGCTTTCCATCAGGCATCAAGCATCCCCCTTTATTCCTTTCAATCTCTGGTTGTAGCCTTCAACCTCAAAGGATGCAACAGTAATTCTATAGCATCCTTAGGAGAAGTGACCACAACATCTGCCATTTCCAAGGCACTGACGCAAGCCCCTTCCTTCCAGCACACGGCTATTCCCACAGCAGCCCTTTCCAACATCAGATGGTCGTTATATCCGTTACCCACCGCCACCGTCCTTTCAGGGCCAAGGGTCTCCACAAAATCCTTTTTCTGAACGCTGGCAGAACGCGTGGCATCAAGCACCACCACCTCAACCCCTTCAATACGCAAGTTCTTGGCAGTGTTAAAGGTATCAGACGTTAGAATATAGACCTTTACCTTGGCAGCAAGCTCCTCAAGCAAACTCTTTATCTCATCGGAAATAGTCCCATCAATTGAAAGGGTTCCATTCATATCAAAGACTACATACTCTATAGAATAACGCTCACCGTAAAGCTCAAGCTCTATCACAGCACCTCCTCCAAGCCTTCAATCACCCTCTCCACGCTAGTCAAAGAGCCCTCAAACAACCTCTTAACCCTGTTCCCATCAAGAACATAGCCCCCATTAAAAACCCTCTCAACAAAATCTACAAGCTCATCCTTGTCACCAACAACCCTTACCAAGCCCGCCAGCTCCTCCATCACATCTCTGAAGTTGAAATAATGTGGCCCACAGGCTGTTGGCTTACAAAAGGCAAGGGGCTCCAAGGGGTTATGGCCGCCCACCTCTACCAGAGAACCCCCTACAAAGACCGCATCCGCTACCGAATATACAGCGAAAAGCTCACCCACCGTATCCAAAAGCAACACATCACAAGACGAAAGCTTTGCCCCCTCACTCCTCAAACCAAGCTTAAAGTCAAACCGCTTTACAAGCTCACCCACCTCCTTGAACCTTTCAGGGTGCCGAGGGGCGATGCAGAGCTTCACACCTTCACAACGTTGACTCAGAATCCTATAGGCCTCCAGCAGCTTCTTCTCCTCCCCCTCATGGGTAGAACCACAAACCCACAAAAACTCACCATCCTTTCCCAGCTCTTTTCTCCAGTAATCTACATCAACCTCCATAGAACGCAGATAGACAGAGTAAAACTTTATATTTCCCGTGACCTCCACTCTATCCTGTGGAGCTCCAAGCAGGACAATCCTCGCCGCATCGGCCTCACTTTTCATAAAGAGTCTGTGATAACCCTCCAAAAAGGACTTCATCAGCGAGTGAATTCTATAATAGCCTTTGAAAGAAATATCCGACAGCCTCCCGTTCACCATAAAAACCGGCACGCTTTTTTGTTTGGAAAGAAAAAGCAGAGTGGGCCATATCTCTGTCTCCACGATGGAGATAGCTCTCGGCTTTACCCTATCAAGCACCCTCTTAACCACAGGGTAAAAGTCCAAGGGAAAGTAGAAAAAACTATCCACGACATCAGATAACTCCCTTTTTGCCACTCCCATGCCCGTGTAAGTGGTGGTGGAAAAGTAAACGCCCACCTCAGGATGTCGCCTTTTGAACTCCCTCACCAATGGAGCCACCGCTTGGGTTTCTCCTACTGAAACTGCATGGAACCAAATCCTCTTTTCGTGAGGGATATCCTCGGGAAGCTCAAAGGAAAGCTTCTGGGCAAGGCCCGCCCTGTACTTATACTCAGAGGCCAGTTTGTAAGCTAAAAAGGGTAAAAAAACAGCGGCACCTACAGGATAAAGGAGATTGTACGCAGTAAGAAGGGCCTTATCCATTATCCCTCCTGGCATATCTCTATAAGAACCCCGTTAGTAGATTTGGGATGCAAAAAGGCGATCCTCGTGCCGTGAGCACCCCTTCTGGGCTCTTCGTCAATTAAGCGCACTCCGTTCTCCTTCAACACCTCAAGAGCCTTTTCAATATCGTCCACCTCAAAGGCTATGTGGTGAATACCCTCGCCCCTTTTGGCGATGAACTTAGCCACCGGAGAGTCCTCAGAGGTCGGCTCCAAAAGCTCAATCCTCGTCTCTCCCACAGGTACGAAAGCAACCTTCACCTTCTGCTCCTCCACCACCTCATAACCTTCCACCTGCAGACCCATCACCTCATAGAACCTCTTTGCCTCCTCTATGCTGCGAACAGCTATACCTATGTGGTTAACCTTCTTCAACATGTTCCACCTCCTCGGGTATTTTGGGCTCCACCGTTAAGGTAGAGTAGTTGGTATAAAAAACCATGCCTGGCCTGTAAGGCTTTGCCTTTCTCACATACTTCACTTTAGTGTAATCCACATCCACTTTACGGCTGTTCCTCGCCTTACTATAGTAGGCGGCTATGGACGCTGCTTTCTCTATCACCTCATCATCAACGGCATTTCCCTTCACTATCACATGGGCACCGGGATACCCCCTCACATGCAACCAGATATCATCCCTTCCAGCAAGCTTGAATGTGACATACTCGTTGGCCCTGCTATTTCCACCAACGAAGACCTGTGCACCACCTAAATCGTAAACGTAGTACTTGGGCCTATAAACCTCTTTCTTTCGCCGGGTTTTTTCCTCCTTGATGTATCCCGTATCCCTCAAAAGCTCTTCTACCTGCTCAAGCTCTGAAAGAATGGACGCCTCCTCAAGTTGCCAGCGCACCTCCTCAAGGAATCTCCTTTCGGCTTCAACCTCTTCAACCCTTCTCTCTAAATGCTCCCTCTTTGACTTCAAGCGGCTGTATTTGGCAAAAAACTCCTGAGCAGCCTGAGAAGGCCTTTTATGCCCCACAGGTATCCTTAACCTCTCAGATGGAGAGTAGGGATTCTCAAGCTCCACCTCCTCAACCCCCTCCGGCACCCTCTTCATGTGAACAAGCAGCGTTTCGCCCCAGAGCCTGAACCTCTCGTACCCGTCAGTCTCTTTCAGCTCCTGTTCCAGCTTCTCAGAAAGGCGCCTCAAAGCCTTTAACCTTCCATCAACAACGGAAAGCAGCCTACGCCTTTTCTCCTCAAGCCCCTTATGCTCAAAGAAGGCGACCACGTGCTTCTGTAAAGCCTCGTTGATAGTCAACTCATCCATGCCATCTCTGCGAAAGGGAAGAGCCCTCAAGCCATCTGGAGAAATCCAAAGCTTTTCAGAATACAGCTCTTCTTTAAGTTCCCAAAACCTCTGCCACGCACAAAGCAGCTCCTCAGCCGTAGAGGGTTCACCACAGCGCTCCATCACCTCTTTCATCAAGAACCTCGGTACGGGAAAGACCTTCTTGAGAAAACCCTTGATACCCTCCTGGGCAACCACACTCATAAAAAGATCCCTGTCAACATCTCCAAAGTAGACACCTTCAGTCCTATCCGGCATCATGTAGAGCCTGCCGGGCATAACACTTCTCTTCTCAAAATCACCCTCTTTCTTGTGCCAGCAAGCTATGATCTTTTGGTTCTCGCAGAAGATTATATTGGACTGTCTGCCCAGCACCTCGTAAACGATAGAGAAAGTCCTCTCCCTTCCCACAAAATCACGATGAAGGAGCTCAACAATAAAGACCCTCTCCCCCTTAAAGGCCTTGAAACTGCGTATGCGGGCATTTTTTACGTGTGACTCCATCACGGAAGAGAGATGCCCCGTCCCTGCGAAGAAGGGCTCATCGGAAAGAAAAAAACAGGAAGCATCAGGATGAACCACAAAGTTTAAAAAGCGAAAGGGAGCACTCCTCAAGCGGATGGAGACACCCTTATCACCCTGATGTACTTTCTGTACAGACGCCCCCTCTATCCACTCTTTGGCAAAGCGGTACTCCTTCAGCAGTGTAAAATAGTCCATCAAAAAACTATATTATGACCTTCTCCCGGTACTCCCCGTAAACCTTCCTCAGAACGTCAGAGATCTCACCCAAGGTGGCATACACCTTAACGGCCTCGTAAATGGGATAAACTACGTTATCTCCCGCCTTTGCAACCTCCTCAAGCTCCCTCAACGCCTTCTCCACCTTCTCGTTATCCCTCTCAGCTTTAAGGCGCTTTACCCTCTCTATCTGCTTTCTCTCCACCTCAAAGTCTATCTTCAGAATTTCCCTTTCCTGCTCTTCTTCCTCTATAACAAACTCATTAACGCCAACGATTATCTGTTCCTTCTTGTCCACTGCAAGCTGGTAGGCATAGGCAGCATCCTGTATCTCCTTCTGAATCAACCCCTCCTCTATGCAGCGAAGCACTCCACCGTTGTCCTCAATCCAATGGATGTACTCCCACGCCCTCTTTTCTATCTCGTTGGTGAGGTACTCCACCGCAAAGGAACCGGCCAATGGGTCTATAAAGTCAGCAACACCAGACTCGTAAGCAATGATCTGCTGCGTCCTCAATGCTATGCGTGCAGAGGTCTCGGTGGGCAGAGCAAGGGCCTCGTCAAGGGCATTGGTATGAAGCGACTGGGTACCACCCAGAACGGCTGCCAGCGCCTGAATCGCTACCCTCACCACGTTGTTCTCCGGCTGCTGGGCAGTAAGAGTACTGCCGGCGGTTTGGGTATGGAAGCGCAACCTCATAGAAGCCGGATTTTTGGCGTTGAACCTCTCCTTCATAATCTTTGCCCACATACGGCGGGCCGCACGGAACTTGGCTATCTCCTCAAGGAAGTTATTGTGGCAGTTGAAGAAGAAGGAGAGCCTTGGGGCAAACTCGTCCACGTCAAGTCCAGCCTTTATAGCCGCCTCCACATAAGTTATGCCATTGGCTAATGTGAAAGCCACCTCCTGAACCGCTGTGGAGCCGGCCTCCCTTATGTGATAGCCCGATATAGATATGGGGTTCCACTTGGGAACTCTCTCCTTGCAGAAGGCAAATATATCGGTGATTACCTTCAAAGAGGGCTCAGGGGGGAAGATATATGTCCCCCTTGCAATGTACTCCTTAAGCACATCGTTCTGGATGGTCCCCCTCAATACCTTGGAATCAACTCCCTGCTTCTCTGCCACGGCAATGTACATACAAAGCAGGATAGCAGCGGTGGAATTTATGGTCATGGAGGTGGAAACCTTGTCCAAAGGGATACCGTCAAAGAGAATCTCCATGTCCGCTAAAGAGTCAATGGCAACGCCAACTCTTCCCACCTCTCCTGCAGCCATAGGATGATCAGAGTCGTACCCCATCTGCGTCGGCAGGTCAAAGGCAACAGAAAGCCCCGTCTGCCCCTGAGACAGAAGGTACTTGTACCTCTTGTTGGACTCCTCGGCGGTACCAAAACCGGCGTACTGCCTCATGGTCCAAAAACGCCCACGGTACATGGTGGGCTGAACGCCGCGGGTAAAGGGATACTCGCCCGGGAAGCCCAAATCCCTCTCGTAATCAAGCTCTTCAACATCGGAAGGCAGGAAACACCTCTTTATCTCTATACCCGAAAAGGTGGTAAACCTCTCCTTCCTCTCGGGAGCCTTAGCAATAACCTTGGCAACCGTCGTATTTTCCCAACGCTCCCTCTCACCAACAAGCTTTTTTGCCGTCTCTTTATCGTAAACCCTCATAAGCCTCCTCCTAAGCTACTCAATAACCACTATCACCTCTCCCGTATTCACCACCTGTCCCTCTTTAACGTTAACGGCTTTAACGGTGCCATCTTTGGGCGCCTTTATCTCGTTCTCCATCTTCATAGCCTCAACGATCACAAGGGGCTGTCCCTTCTTGACCTGATCGCCCTCGGCAACAAAGACCTTCGTCACCTTACCCGTCATAGAGATCTTGACCTCACCCTCAGCCACGCCAGCATCGCCGTGAAGCATCCTTTCAAGCTTCATCTTCATCTCGTCCATAACCTTGATCTCGTAGTGGCTTCCACCCATCAAGACCTCGTAAAGGTGCTGATCCTTCTCCTCAAGGTCCACCTCGTAGCTTTTGCCATCGGCTATAACACTGTAGGTACAACATCCGTGCCTTCTCACATCCAGCGTCATCTCGCGCAAGAGATTCTCCTTCTCTTCACCATCCTCCTTCACCAGCTCGTATATAGAAACCCTGTAGATGCCCTCTGCTTCACTCTTAACGTCTATTTTATACTCTTTATCCTGACAAATCGCTATGTAAGCCATAACGTCTCCTCCTACCACCAACAGGTTCTCATAAGCATCTTTCTACCAAAGAACTTCCAGGCATCAAAAGCACCTTCCTTGCAGACCCTCTCTCCCTGCAACTCCTTCTGCTCTTCGGCAATGGCAGAAAGAGCCAAAGCCAGCTCGAGCCCTTCCTCAGAACCCTCGCCTAATTTATCCAGCACCGAAGATACAAAGGTGGTGTCAAAATCGCCCTTTACGAATCTCTCATCATTAAGGACCATGATGTGGAAGGGTATGGTGGTTCTTATGCCCCTAACCACAAACTCCCTCAATGCCCTCTTGCTTCTGGCAATAACCTCACTTCTGTCCTTACCCCAAACTATAAGCTTTGCCACGATGGGGTCGTACTCCATGGG
>JALWBK010000235.1 GCA_027037155.1 bacterium
ACTTTTGATAGGATAAACTTTTTCTTGGATGGATCGTTGAGTAATGCTCATTTGAGGAAGTTTGTGCTACTTTCTTCAGATATGAAACTAACGGCGTTTGCTTCTGGAAGGTTGAGTTTTGAGCCAAAATTTTATAAATGTATAGAAGGAAAGTTGAGTTTTGCTGGAATAAGTAAAAGCTTTGAGGTGTGTGATAAAAGATTGGCTCATTAAAAAGAGGATTTTGGTTTTATTGCTGTTACTTTTCACCTTGGTGACCTATTCTTCCCTTGCTTGGGATGTAAACAACGAAAGGCTTGCTCGTTGGTATATCAACTACGCCAGCTATCTTATAGATGTAGGCCGTTACATGGAAGCGCTTGAGAATTATGAAACGGCCTATGAGATTTCTTCATATCCCAAGACCCGTGCTGAGGCGTTGCTTTCTAAGGCTATGCTTCTTTCCACCTTTTTAGATGCTCCTGAGGAGGCTTTAAAGGTTTACCAGAAGGTGGAGAGGGAATTTCCTGAAAAGGAGGAAGTTGCCATATATAGGCAGGCTCTTTTGCTTTTTCAGATGGGCAAATATGCGAAGGCCAAGGAGGTTCTTGAAAGGTATAGGAAGAAGTATCCCGAGGGGAGGTTTAGGTATCAGGTTGAGGTCTTGTTGAGAGAGGTTGGTAAGGCTATTCCTGTCAAACCTCAAAAGCCTACAATCAAGAGAGAGAAAGAAATCCCTATTCTCAGGGTGAGGATAGGCAGACCGACTGGGAGAGTCTTAGTGTACGCCAGTAAGGGAAGCCTTTGTATAGAGAAGAGCAGAACCTGTAGCAAAAGGTTCTATATTAAGAGTGAAAAAGGTCACATGAGGGTTTCTTATGTTGGTCGTGTCACGTCTGAGATCTGTTTCGTTAGTGAAGCACCTATTTGGGTAAAGACCAAGGTGAAGAAACTGCTCAGGGGCAAGGTGTGTGTGAGACCTTACAAGCAGAGGCTTTTGGTGATAAATAGGGTTGATATAGAGAGCTATCTTCTTTCTGTGGTGCCTTCTGAGTCTATAGCCTCTTGGCCTTTAGAGACCTTAAAGGCGCAGGCTGTGGCCTCTCGCACCTATGCCTACTATCAGATGCTGCACAGACAGAGAAGGCTCTACGACCTTGTGGATAACGAGGGAGATCAGGCCTACCGTGGTGTTACCAGGGAGCATCCCCGTAGCACGAAAGCGGTGAGGGAGACAGAAGGACAGGTTTTGGTGTACGATGGTAGGCCTATACTTGCCATGTTTTCTGCCAATAGTGGAGGTTTTACAGCGGATCCTAAGGCAGTGTTTGATCTAAGCAAGCCTTACCTTGTGGCAAAGCCGGATCCTGAAAGTCTAAAAGGCAAAATGGCACGTTGGACAAGAAGGTTTTCTGTGGAAGAGGTGGAGAGGAGACTAAATCGCATAGGCATCAGGGTGAAAGGACTTGTCAATATCTATCCCTATGTGGTGGGTCCTTCTGGACGGATAGTTAAGGTTAAACTGGTGGATTCGCGAGGTGCTAAGATTTTGAGAACCAGAACCACTTTGCGAAGAGCCTTGAGGTTACCTGACATTCTTATGAAAATTTACAAAGAGGACGGTCGGTTTGTTTTTGAGGGCAGGGGCTTTGGACATGGTGTTGGATACTCACAGTGGGGAGCGGCTTTTATGGGTAAGAAGACTACTTACAGAAATATACTGAAATTTTACTATCCTAACGCCTATTTAGTTAAGTTATGGTGAGAGCCGTGGAGAGACTGGGTGTCCTCTTTGTGGCTTTGATGTTTCTCTTTTCTGTTTGTGGATGTGTCTCTTCCGCTAAGACGGTGAGCAAAGGGGGGACTTCTAACCCTAAGGAAAATAAAGAGGTGGTATTTATCCCTGAAAAGGAGCTCCCCAGAAAGGTGGTAGTTTTGTTTCCCTTTCCCGTCGGCGATGTAAAGGTTGGTGCTGAGTTCAAGCGCATGTTGAGGGGGGTTTTACAGAACTATCTTGCTGGTAAGGGATACAGTGTTAGATACGCAGATAATCTGCCCGCTAGTCTTAAAAACATGACAAAACCTGATGTTAAAAAGGCTTTTAGCGCCTTAGCCGGGATTGATGGTCTGTTCATTATAAAAGTTTACAGTTTCTCAGGGGTAAATGCAGTTTTTGTTAAAAACTACAAACTGGATGCTGAGCTATGCCTTTACACTAAGGAGAAGAAGCTGGGTTGCTGGAGGGACTCGGTCAGTAGGAGGAGTGTATCTATTTCCACTGATCCTCTGGGTATTGCTGCACAGGTGGTCGGGGCTGTCTTGAGCGATACCACCACAACGAAGATGAAGACGTTGATAATGGAATGGGCATACAATGTCTCTGCTTTGGTTCCCGGATTCTCTGAGTATGAAAAGAAACCGAAGATCTTTAGAGTCATTACCAACGTTTCTGAAAAGCCCTTTAAGATGGGGGATCGTTTGGTTGTGGCAGTGGAGGGCGATCCTTCTATGAAGGCCACCTTTGATATAGGAACCTTCAAGTCTGGAATCCCCATGGTAGAGAGTTCCAAGCCGGGAATATACCAGGGGGTCTATGTTGTTCAAAAGGGCGATGAGGCCACAAACCAGTACATAGTTGTAAGGCTTGAGAACTCCAGGGGGGATAAGAGCGAGTGGCTGGAACTTGAACCTCCTGTTAACATTGACGGAGTTCCACCAAAGCCTCCTGTGGATGTGACCTTTCAGGTAAGTGATGGCAAAGTAATGCTGAAATGGAGATGTGTGGATGGAACTACCAAGGCATTCAGGATTTACAGAAGCCTGCAACCCCTTTCGGGCTATAAGCTGATTGCTGAGACTGCCGATCTTAAGTTTGAAGATCTTAAAGCCCAGCCGGGTAAGACCTATTACTACCGTATAGTGGCCGTTGATAGTGTGGGCAATGAATCCGATCCCTATCAGTTGGGTCCCGTTGAGGTGCCAGTCTCTAATGTTGCTCTCAATGGAACGGTGGAAGGAGATCTGAAGCCAGGGGTTTACGTTGTTGGTACTTCTATTGTTGTACCAGTGGGTAAACGTTTTGTGGTTGGCAGTGGAGTTGTAATTAAAGTCTCTTCTAATGCAACAATTAAGGTGTGCGGAACTATGGAGCTTAAAGGAAGTATAGAGGTTGTGAATGGTACATACGGTGGTGTGGAGGTCTGTCCAAGCGGAACTTTTTTGGCAAGTGATGTGAGTTTTAAAGGTGCCGATAAGGTTCTTTTGAAAGGCAAAGCCACCTTTAACAGGGTAACCTTCGAGGATGTGTCTAACGGCATTACTGTTGCTGGAGATGCCTCGGTAGAGTTTTCTGGTTGCTTGATGAAAGGTATGAAGAGGGCCCTTTATGTTGAAGATGGAGTTGTAAAGATTATTGAAAGTACTTTTAGACGCAACAAAGTGGCTCTTTGGGTTGCTGGAGGGCAGGTTTCGGTTGTTAAAACCAACTTCTTATCAAACGAGTTAGATATAAAAGGTGCAGGTGGAAGCGTTATCGTTAAAGACTCCTATCTCGGTACCGACGATCCAGTTAAGTTTAATGTAGAGGGTAACGTGAAGATTCTCTCTTATTTGACCTTACCATATCCGGATGGGGAGGTGGTGAAGTATGATGAGAAGAAGATAGAGGAAGAGGGGAAGAAGTATTTGAAGGAAGGTATTCGCTTTGTGCGGGAGGGCAACTATGGTAAAGCCCTTGAACTTCTTGAGAAGGCCCACGGTATCATCAGGACCAAGGAGGTCTATTACTGGCTGGTCTATGTTTACACTATGATGGAGGAAGAGGGTAAATTAAAAGGGATTATAGAAGAGGCATTAAAGAGGTATCCCTATGAGGTGAATATATACCAGCTTGCCATAAGGTACTATATATTCAAGGGAAAGTATAACGAAGCAGAAAAGCTGTTGAATAGAGCTTTGAAGTTACAGCCCAATAACCCTACCCTTGAGTCGTTAAAGGCTTTATTAGAAAGCATGCAGTCAAAAACCACTGAGAAAGGAGGAGGTAAGGATGAAAGTAAGTAGGTGGTTTGTAGGAGTGCTTGCAGTGTTGCTTTTAGTAGGTCTCGCTAACGCTGTTACCGTTGAGGTAGTGGGTTCAGGTCCTACCAGGCAGGCTGCGATCAATAACGCTTTGAGGGCAGCAATAGAGCAAGCTTTGGGGACCGAGATAAAGTCCAGTACTCGAGTGAATATGGGAAGGTTAGATTATGACAGGATAATTACTGCAAGTGCAGGCTACATTAAAAGCTACGATGTTATAGCTGAAGGGAAGGACCCTGTAGAGGGTGTATATAAGGTCAAGTTAAGGGTAGCGGTGGACGACTACAAGTTGAAGCAGGACTTCTTTGAGAATTTTAAGCGCAACCCCCGTGCTCAGAAGATCTTTGTGAAAAGCAGATTAGACAGTAAGCGCGTTGTGGTGCTTTACTCCAAGCGTACACGGGCCTCTCTTCCCTACGGCACAATGGCAGTCAAGGAGGTTATTGACAGAATAGAGGATAAGCTTGCCGGGTATGGTTTTAGGGTCTTTCTGCCTGAGCAGATTGCGAGAATTAAGAATAGGGCCACTGAGCTGGCAGTTGATGAGGAGACGGCTATTCAGATAGCACGTCAGGAAGATGGTGATGTAGTGGTTCTTGTTGATGTGGAAGCGGGCAAAAGGCCTACTCCAGATGGGTTCTATATAATTTACGCCACGGT
The DNA here is from genome assembly GCA_027037155.1 of bacterium. Lineage (GTDB taxonomy): Bacteria > Thermosulfidibacterota > Thermosulfidibacteria > Thermosulfidibacterales > Thermosulfidibacteraceae > Thermosulfidibacter. Next base: position 4,720 of record JALWBK010000235.1, read on the forward strand.
TTCTTTGAAGGCCTTTGATGTTACTACAGGCGAGCTCTTTGCTAATGTGGTTAAAAGAGGAAAGACCATTGCCCGCGGTGGGAGCTATGGTATTGAGGAGGGAGCTGCCAGGGCAGTGGCTAAAGTAGCACCCAAGGCTGTGGATCAGCTTGTGAAGAAGATAGTGACCAGACTTAGCACCAGTCATGAAAAGTTCGTGGTTTTCATCTTCAGAGATGTGCCTCAGGATGTTCAGCTTCAGCTTCAGGATCTCTTTGCCAACCAGTTGGGATGGGATTTCAGGGTAGCTAGGCAGTATGGTACCTATATGGAGGTTGAGGTATTCTCCGAAAACGATCCTACGTCGGCAAATCTCCAGTTCTATAAAGCGGTTAAGAAGATGGGTATTCCTTTGGTTCAGGTTGAAATGAAGGGATCCAGAATAGTGTACTCAGGAGAGTGATATGAAAGATGGGAGGGGGAGCATGAAACGCAAATGGATTATAGGTTTTTCTCTACTGTTGGCTTTGGTGCTTGCTGGATGTGAGATGGCTCCTGAGATACAGATGTCAAAGCTCACCAAGAGGAAGGAGGATTACCAGGTGGCTAAATTTAAGCCACCTGCCTATGTGGTGAAAAAGTTAAAGCCAAGGATTGTGGTGCTGCCTTTTGCTGATACCAGTGGATATACCCAGTGTAGGTTAGGGCCTATGGCTACCGAAATAACCCAGAATGTTATTGCATCTGCTGGACCATATCAGGTGGTGGAAAGGACAAGGGCTAAAGCGATAGCCAAGGAGCTCGGCTTTCAGGAGACGCATGGTATTAGCATGGAGGAGCTTGAGAAAAAGTACTTTGCTTTAGGAAAGAACATAAACTTTGCCGTTTTAGGGACCGTTACCTACGCAGAGCCTGTGGTCTCTCCTGGCAATGTGGGAGCAAAAGTTAAGTTGTATGTGAGGATTCTGGACTTGAATAAAGGCTCTGTTGTGCAGAGTTTTAGCGTTGAAGGTCAGGATATAGAGGGAAGTGCTCCTAACTTATGCGTTGTTTTTCAGAAGGCTTTAGAGGATGCTATCAAGTGTCCTTTGCTTCAAAGGTTGAGGGATGCGGTTCCGCTGTACGGGTACGTTAAAGAGATGCGCACCTATTTCATGGATGGCAAAACGGCTAAGGTTCTGTTTGTAAACCTTGGTTCTCAGGATGGGTTAAAGCCAGGGGATAAGGTTACCATCGTAAAGATAGAGAGATTTGTAGATCCGGTAACTCGCAAAGTATCTAATAGATACATCGAAGTAGGGGAGGGAACAGTCTCAAAGACTGGTCTTATGCCATCTGAAGCTATTGTGTTAGTTGATGATCCCTACGTAGCCAAACAGGTGAAGGTTGGTTATCTCGTCAAAGTTACCTCAAAGGCTGTTGTGGCTGAATGTGCAGGTAAGCATTTCTTGCAAGGTCTGGAAGCAATAATTAGGCAGATGGGGCAGTCTCAGTAAAAATATTAAGGAGGGTATGAATATGAGGAAGAAGCTGTATTTGCTAATGTGTCTGAGTTTGGGTTTGTTGATAGCCTGTGCCAAGCCTAAACCTACACCTATTTCTTTAGAGGATACTCCTCAGCACCATTATCTTCAGGGTATGGAGCTTATTGAGCAGGGGAAGTTGCAGGATGCGGAAAGTAGATTTGACCGGGCTATTTATCTCGATAAAGACTATGCAAGGGCCTATGCGGGGAAGGCGTTGGTGCACGCTATTCTTGTAGACAAGCAGTCCGACAAAGAGCATGCTGCAGTGGAGCTGAAGAAGGCGTTGGATCTTTACAAAAAGGCCACAAAGAAGACTAAGGATGATACCGATAAGTTTTCGGTGTATGTTACAGGTATAAGGGTTTATACAAACGGTCATCCCGAGTATTGGCTTGATAAGGCTAAAGACTGCTTTGAAGACGCTATAGGTTTGGACAAGGTGGATGAGAAGGGTCTGATTTACTACGAGAGCAAAGCCGCTGCCTATTACTTCATGGGAGTTGCTTACTACAGGGCTTATGCCTTTAGATCTGCAGAAGAGATGCTGGGTAAGGTTCTCTCTATGAGACCAGGTAAGTGGCATGATAAAGCTGATCAGCTTTACAAGAAGGTTCAGAAGATTGTAAGGGCTGCTGCGGAGTACACAC
>JALWBK010000236.1:0-3426 GCA_027037155.1 bacterium
TTCTTGCCAAGTCTAGGGAGCTTCCCAAGGTGCAGAGGGGCGAGCTTTTGGCGGTTATGAGTGCAGGGGCCTATGGCTTTACCATGTCTTCCAACTACAACTCAAGGCCCAGGGTGGCGGAGGTATTGGTTAAAGGTGATAGCTGGTACGTGGTGAGGGAGAGGGAAAGCTACGAGGATTTGATAAAGGGCGAGAGCATTCCTGCTTTCCTTCTGGAGGGGCGCTGATGGTTGAGTTCTCCAAGCTGACGGGTTCTGGTAATGATTTCATAATTATCAACAACATGGATTTACGTATTGATGCCGATGAGTTCAGAAAAATTGTTCCCAAAATATGCCGTAGGGCTCTTTCTGTTGGTGCAGATGGTGTAATCATCATAGAGCCTTCTGAGAAGGCAGATTTCAAGTGGCGCTTTTTCAACTCTGACGGTTCTGAGGCGGAGATGTGTGGTAACGGCGGACGTTGCGCGGCACGTTTTGCCTTTGAGAAGGGCATTGCCAGTAGTGAGCTTTCCTTTGAGACGCTGGCGGGGCTGATAAGGGCTACCGTGAATGGCCAGATGGTTAAGGTGCAGATGGTGGATCCTTTTGGTTGGGTTATGGACGAGGAGCTTGTGGATTTGGGGGTGAGGTACTGTTTTGTCAACACAGGGGTGCCTCATGTAGTGGTGATGGTGGAGGATTTAGACGCGGTGGATGTTGAGAAGTTAGGTAAGAAGATACGCTTTCATGAGAGGTTTCAGCCTGCAGGGACCAATGTGAACTTTGCAACTGTGAAGGATGGCAAGCTCTTTATACGTACCTATGAAAGAGGTGTGGAGGGCGAGACTTTTGCCTGCGGTACGGGAGCCACTGCTGCAGCTCTTGTTTTCATGAGGAAGGGCCTCGTTAGATCCCCCGTAAAGGTGTGCACGAAAAGTGGAGAGGTGCTTAAGATATACGTTGAAAATGAAAAAGTGTTTTTGGAAGGTTTGACAAGATGGGTTTACGATGGTGTTTTAAGAGAAGAGGCATGGCAGTATTAACTCAGGGAGGTTGCTATGTTTAAGGGTGCGTTTGTGGCAATTGTAACTCCGTTTAAGAATGGCGAGGTAGATGAAGAGAGGTTCAGGGAGCTTATAGAGTTTCAGATAGAAAAGGGCACTCACGGTATCGTTCCCTGCGGAACCACCGGTGAGTCCGCAACTCTCAGCCACGAGGAGCACAAGAGGGTTCTGAAGATTGCCGTGGATCAGGTAAAGGGCAGGGTTCCTGTTATTGCAGGAGCGGGTTCCAATAGCACCAGAGAGGCGCTGGAGCTCATCTCCTTTGCCAAGGATATAGGTGCCGATGCTGCATTGGTGATAACTCCCTACTACAACAAGCCTACCCAGAGAGGGCTTTACGAGCACTATGCTTATTTAGTGAAGGAGACGGAGTTTCCCCTTGTGGTGTACAACGTGCCCAGTAGAACTGGGGTGGATATACTTCCCGAGACTGTGGCAAAGCTTGCCAATGAGTTTGACAAGATAGTGGGTATCAAGGAGGCGACAGGTTCAGTCAGGAGAACTACCGAGATACTGGAGTTGGTGGACAGGGAAGACTTCTGTGTACTATCCGGTGATGACTTCATCGTTTATCCTCTCATCTGTGTGGGTGCAAAGGGCGTGATTTCTGTGGTGTCCAATATACTTCCCGACAAGATGGCGAAACTTGTGGATTCAGCTTTGAAGGGCGATTATGCAACTGCTAAGAAGTTGCATTACGAGCTTCAGCCTGCTTGCAGGGCTATGTTCATTGAGACCAATCCCATACCTGTTAAAACTGCCCTTGCCATGATGGGTAAGATTGAAGAAGAGCTGAGGCTGCCGCTTTGCAGGATGAGCGATGCCAATCGCAAGAAGCTTGAAGAGGTTTTGAGAAGCTATGGGATTTTGTGAGGTGCTGCATGGTTAACGTGGTGGTGATGGGTGCAGCGGGAAGAATGGGAAGGGCAATTCTATCTGTTTGTGCCTCTGACGATGAGGTGAGGGTGGTAGGGGCCGTTGAGGCGCCCGATAATTCAGCGGTGGGATCTGAGATTGAGGGGGTGAAAGTTACCTCCGATCTGTCCTCGGTAATAAAGGAAGCCGATGTGGTTATAGACTTCACCCATCCAGAGGCGACCCTTAAAGCCCTTGAGGTTTGTAGGGGCGAGGGTGTGGGAATGGTTATTGGAACCACAGGTTTCAAAGAGGAGGGTAGAAAGGCCATTGAGGAGACCTCAGTTAGCATCCCCATAGTGTTTTCCCCAAACATGAGTGTGGGGGTGAATCTTCTTTTCAAACTGGTTTATGAGGTGGCAAAGGTACTTGGGGATGGTTATGACGTTGAGATAGTTGAAGTGCATCACAGGTTTAAGAAGGATGCACCCTCCGGGACGGCATTGAAGCTTGCCCAGATGGTTGCCGATGCCCTTGGTAGGGATCTTGATAGGGATATGGTGAGTGGCAGGAAGGGCATGGTGGGAGAGAGAGGCTCCAGCGAGATAGGCGTCTTTGCCATTAGGGCAGGAGATGTGGTGGGAGAGCATACAGTTATCTTTGGTGGACTTGGTGAGAGGCTTGAGCTCGTTCACAAAGCCCACAGTCGTGAGACCTTTGCCAGGGGAGCGGTGAGGGCTGCCAAATGGCTCAAAGGTAAGGAGCCCGGACTTTACACCATGTGGGATGTGCTTGGGATCTCATGAGGCTCCGCTTTGCGCCAAGTCCCACTGGATTTCTTCATGTTGGCAATGCGAGAATCGCTCTTTTTAACTATCTCTTTGCGAGAAAACACGGTGGAACCTTTATCTTACGCATAGACGACACCTCTTCCGAAAGCTCTTCCGAGTTTGAGAGGTACATCAGGGAGGATCTGCTGTGGCTTGGGCTTAACTGGGATGAGGAGCTCAGGCAGTCGGATAGACAGGGTATTTATCTTAGGCACTTTGGGCTTTTGCGGGAGAAAGGGCTTGTTTATCCTTGTTTTTGCACCAAAGAGCAGCTTGAGGTTGATCGTAAAAGGGCCCTTTCTGAGGGGAGACCTCCCAGATATGTGGGAAGGTGCAGAAACCTTTCAGAGGAAGAACGACAGAGGCTTATAGCGTTGGGGAAGCCCCACTGCTGGAGGTTTAAGGTTCCGCAAACAGGGGTAGTCTTTTTTGAGGATTTAGTTAAGGGAAGGGCTCGCTTTGAGTGTAGGCATTTAGGGGATTTTATCATTAGAAGAAGCGATGGCTCCTTTCTCTACATGTTTACCTCAGCTGTGGACGACGGGCTTTTGGGTATCACCCATGTCTTTAGGGGAGAAGATCACTTTTCAAACACTCCCTTTCAAATACTCATAATGGAAGCTCTTGGCTTTGACGTACCTTCTTTTGCCCACTTTCCCCTCCTAGTGGATAGAGATGGAAGGCCCTTTAGCAAAA
>JALWBK010000236.1:3436-6859 GCA_027037155.1 bacterium
CTTTGAGAGAGCTTAAAGGAGAAGGCTTTTTGCCTGAGGCCATTAATCTTTTCCTGTTCAATCTTGGAAGGAAGGAGCAGTTGTTTAAAGCGCTGGAGCTTGGCTCTTTGGTTGAGCTTTTTGATCCTGCCGATTACGGCTATTCCAGAACGGTGTGTTCAGGGGAGCATCTAATTCATTGTAATAAAGTGTTTATAAGGGGCATGGATCTTGCAAAGCTTAAAAGGACGTTTCTGGAGTACTGCGATCAGGAGGATACGGCTATTCTGGATAAATTTTTGGAACTTTTTAGGGAGAATGCGAATACCCTTTCAGAGCTGTGCGACATGTATAAGAAGGTGGTGTTGGGCAGGTTTGAGCCGCCTAAAGTTGATGAGCAGGGGAGAAGAGCTCTTATCCTTTTTGCTGAGAGTATGGATGTTGATTATGTGCTTGAAAAAATTGAGATTTCCAGGGGCAGGTTTTTCAAGCTGTTGCGTTTGGTTCTTACAGGATTAAAGCACGGACCTCCCCTTGCGGAGGTGCTCAAGTTTTTGGGTAAGGACAGGGTGGTGGAGAGAATAAAAGTAGCTACGGAGGGTAGCCATGGGAATTGATAGTGTTGTGATTGTGTCGGCTGTTAGAACGGCTATTGGGGACTTTGGAAAGACCCTTAAGGATATTCCCGCCGTGGATCTTGGAGCGGCGGTGATTAAAAAGGCTGTTGCAAGGGCAAAGGTGGATCCGGCTGAGATTGATGAGGTAATTATGGGTAACATATTCCAAGCGGGACAAAGAGCTAATCCTGCAAGGCAAGCCTCTGTGCGGGCGGGAATTCCTTATGAGGTGCCTGCTTTAACTTTGAATAACCAATGTGCCTCAGCCATGAGGGCCATCACCGCTGGTGCTCAAAAGATCGTTGCAGGCGATGCAGAGGTGATTGTGGCAGGTGGTATGGAGAACATGAGTGCTACGCCTTACATCCTTACAAAAGCCCGCTGGGGGTACAGGCTCTTTAACGGTGAGCTTCTTGACCACATGCTTTACGATGGCCTTATCTGTGCTTTCTGTAACTACCACATGGGCATAACGGCCGAGAACTTGGCTGAGAAGTACGGCATAACCAGAGAGGAGCAAGACAGGCTTGCTTACGAGAGCCACATGCGGGCGGTTAGAGCCATTAAAGAGGGCAAGTTCAGGGAAGAGATCGTTCCCATTGAAGTTCCTCGTAAGAAGGGAGACCCTATCGTCTTTGACACAGACGAGCATCCAAGGGAAGATACTACCCTTGAGGCTTTGGCCAAGCTGCCACCTGTCTTTAAAAAGGGCGGCACGGTTACGGCTGGAAACAGCTCTGCTATAAACGATGGGGCAGCCTGTGTGGTTATCATGAGCGAGAAGAAGGCAGAGAAACTGGGCGTTGAACCTTTGGCAAGGCTTGTTTCCTGTGCGGTAGTGGGGGTTGATCCTGCTATCATGGGATGGGGACCGGTTCCTGCAACCCAGAAGGCTCTTAAAAAGGCGGGGTTAACCCTGGACGACATAGGGCTTGTGGAGTTGAACGAGGCCTTTGCCGCTCAGGCTCTTGCGTGTATAAAGGGTCTCGGCCTTGATCTTTCTATTACCAATGTGAACGGAAGTGGTATCTCCTTGGGACATCCTGTGGGAGCTACCGGCTGTCGCATTGTGGTTACCCTCATCTATGAGATGATAAGAAGGAAGGTAAGGTACGGCCTTGCTACCCTTTGCCAAGGAGGTGGAATGGGCAGTGCCTTAATAGTGGAGAATCTGAGGTTGTGATGGATAAAGTAAGGCCTTTTCTCCTGAAGCTTTACGGGTACGGGTTTGTAAAGGCCTTAGGTATTCTTTTAGTTTCTCTTGTTCTTTGGGGTATAGCGAGTTGGGTTTTAAAGGGGATCGCTCGGAGTATTGCCAAAAGAACCAAAACCACCATAGATGACGCCTTTGTTGAGCACAACGTTTTAGGGATACTGGTAGGCTACGTTCCCTTTGTTGTAATGGGCCTTCTTGCCCGCTTTGCGGGAAGTTTCTCTTACTTCTTGAATAAGCTTTCTGACGTAGGGATAGCTTTGACCACTGCGCTTCTCATTTCTTCCCTTCTTTCGGTGCTGAACTCTGTGTATGAGAGACATCCCATCTCCAAAAGGTGGCCCATAAGGGGTTATATACAGTTTGTTAAGCTTATCGTGTATATTGCTGCAGCTATCGTTGCGGTTTGCATTCTCATCAACAAATCCCCGTGGAGTATCCTTAGTGGACTTGGTGCTCTCTCAGCAGTGCTTATGCTGGTCTTTCGACACACCATACTCTCTTTCGTGGCAACTTTTCAGGTGTTGTACCAGGACCTCGTGCAGATTGGGGACTGGATAGAGATGCCGAAGTACGGGGTGGACGGGGAGGTGATAGATATCACCTTTTCCAACCTCGTGGTGAGAAACTGGGACAACACGGTGGTGGCGGTTCCTTCCTACAAGCTTCTTGAGGATTCCTTTAAGAACTGGAGGGGCATGGAGCAATCAGGAGGAAGGAGGATTAAGAGGGCCATCTTCATAGACCAGAGCTCTATAAAGTTTTGCGATGAGCAGATGATAGAGAAGTTTAGAAAAATTCACCTGTTGAAGGCATACATTGAGGAGAAACTCAGGGAGATTGAAGAGGATGCCAGAAAGAGAGGAGTCAACCTTGAGGAATCTCCTCTTAATGGAAGGCGTCTCACCAACATCGGAACCTTCAGGGTGTATATTGAAGAGTATCTGAAAGTGCATCCTATGGTGAGAAAGGACATGACGCTGATGGTACGTCAGCTTGCACCAACGCCTCAGGGTCTTCCACTGGAAGTTTACTGCTTTGTGGCTGATACTCGCTGGGTACCCTACGAGAAGGTTCAGGCGGATATCTTTGATCACATACTCGCCAGTGTACCAGAGTTTGGATTGAGGATATTCCAGTTTCCCAGCGATACGGCTGTGAAGAAGGTTTTTTAGAAAACGATTTTGTTTATCCTCTTGAAAAAGGGAGAGCTCCAATGGCATAATTACGGGCAAATAACAGGAAACAAGGAGGCGCCAGATGCTTGGATTTCTCAAAAGGCTTTTTGGTGGAGGAGATGATAGGGATTGGACTGGGGATTTTGACTGCTACGAAGCCTTGAGAGAAGACGAAAGGACTTGTCCTAAGTGTGGAAGCAAAAGAGTTGATCTAACTGGATTCTTGGGAGAAGAGTTATCAAGATACGAACGTCCGTACGATATGGAAAAGGATGAATGGATAGAGTACGACGTTACCTACAGCATCCTCTGTAAGTGCAAGTGCTTAGAATGCGGTTACCAATGGGAGAAGTATTCTCAGGTGACCAAATATGAGAGGAACTTGAATCCTTACTTCTCAGAGAGAAAGGAGGCAACTGGAGAGCCACTTGATGAG
>JALWBK010000237.1 GCA_027037155.1 bacterium
GCAAGATACTTGGAAAATAATTATGCAGGGGCTTGAAGCCCCTGCTTCTGATCATGTTCTACAACACCTCTAAAAAGGCGGCCTATGGGTATAAGCTTTGAATAGCAAAAATTCCATCTGTCGTATCAGGCAAAGGGAGGACTTGACCGGACGACGGGAATATCCCTGACGTTTAGTAGTAGCTCAGCCCCACTTTTGTTTTTCGGATTACTTCCCAAATTGCTCTATTACACATTTACTCCTAAGTTTCACATCAAAAGTCAAAAGCTTACCTTTGTGCCTCTTTGCTCTAACACACAAAAAGCAATCAAGCAAACTCAATCCTTAGGTCTCCAGAAACATACCAAAAGCTTCTATCAAAAGATCTTTATCTCGGTTTATCACGCCCTTATAGAGCAAAAGATCCTTTAACACCTCTGCTGCTTTCTGAGCAGGTACATCATACACCTTGGTGAGCACATAAAAAGTTTCCAAAAGAACCTCAGGAAGAATCACCGCCCTTTGAGATCCTTTCTTTAACTCCTCAAAGAAAGGAAGAATCTCTTTGTATTGATCCTCCACATCGGCCAAAAGGTAACGAAAGATAACGTTAGTGTCAAGGAAGATCACCACGGTATCCATCTGCTACCTTCTTCCACGCAATCTCCCGTTCTTTTTCATGTGGGATAGTTTTTTTTTGGTGGCATAAGAAAAATTGTGTCCCGGTAATAGAAAAGAGTTACAAAGATACCCCCTTGAAGGCTTTACCTCCAAGGGGGTATCAAACAATGGTCACAAAATCACACCAAACACAGGAGGTGTGAAATGTCCAACCAAAACTTAACCCCTAACACCGACTTCTTCAAGTCCCTCTCCTTTGAGGAACTCGTTTCTTACGCTCTCAACCTGCTTGCTCTGGCTGACAGAAAGCTTTACTTAGAGCAGCATCCAGATGACAAGGGTAATGGCTTTTACAAAAGAAAACTCCCTTCTGGTTCACTTACCTTCAACATCAACGTGCCAAGAACAAGAAGTGGTCAATTTAGACCTTTCTTCCTTCCAGAAAAATGGCAAAGACACCAGAAGGAAGATTTTGTAAAGCTTGCCTACTCCGTACTTTTGGCTTCAAGATCCGTTGAGGCTGCTAAAAGAAGCTTTAGAGAGCTCTCACTTCCTATTTCTGAAAACTACCTTGATGAGGTTGTGGAAGAAATCAGGGAGTACTTTGAGGTAGTAAATTCATCAAACCTGGAGCCTGATCTTTTTGCTCTTGTTGTAGACGCCAAGGTTGTAAAGCTGAAGCTGAAATCTTCCTACGTAGCTAACTATACCACCTATGTAGCTGTGGGCATTTCTCTAACATGCAAGAAGCAAGTCCTTGCATGCTTCTTGACAGAGGGCAGAGAGACTTTAGACGGTTGGAGAAACTTCCTGAAGTCCTTGATTGAGAGGGGATTAAGGAGGGTACTTGTGGTTGTGCATGATGATTTTCCAGGTGTTAGTAAGCTCATATCAAGTCTGTTCCCACAAGCAGATGATCAGTTATGCACAGTTCACATGTTGAGGAATCTGAAGAGCGAACTGCCTGCTGAGGCTTACAGAAGATTTAAAGAGAAACTCCAAAGCATCAAGAATGTCCATAGTTTTGAGTTGGGGTGCACTATTTTTGAAGAAGCCTGTCAGGAACTTGCCAAAATAAATCCCGAGACAGCCAAAAGGCTTATGACAAAAATGGATAAGTACCTTGCCTTTTTGAAGTATCCCATTGAAGTAAGGCCATCTATCTCTTCGACCAATCTGGTAGAATCCTTCAATAGGCAAGTAGAGGATGCTGAACAGTTGAGTGGTGGGTACTTCCATTCTGATGAGGACTTTAAGTTGAAGTTGGGGATAATACTAAAGAGATTGCATCAGGGAAAGTGGAAGAAGCCATCTCCTAAAATAGCGTCGGTCTCCCATATACTGATGGCAAAATTTAAAGAGAGGTTTGAAAATGATTGAAGTAAAATTCAGACACACTTTTCTTGACAAGCGCCAGTTTTGGC
>JALWBK010000238.1 GCA_027037155.1 bacterium
TTGAACAAATAGCTTTTCAACCTTTCCAGAGATGCGAGCCCCCACCCTCACCTCAGCACCCACCTGGGGTTTCACCGCTCCCGTAGCGGTAACCTCTAAAACTATCTCTCCCCTTTCAACCCTCGCTTCCCTTTTGGGCACAAACTCCCGCTTTCCTTTACCAGAGCAGCCCAAAAGGACAGCCACCATAACAACCCAGATCCACCTTCTCATAGCCCCTCTACCACCGGAATTTTTCCCACAGCCCTCACAAGGCTGTAGTAAGCCAACACAAGCTGGTAATACGCATCAAAATACGCACTCTTTGCCCTATAGTAATCTGCCTGCGTAGTGGTCAGATCAACCACCGTCGCAAGACCCACACGATATTTTTTCCTCATAATGCGCAGATCCTCCTCAGATGACTCCACAAACCTTTTGGCATAGATAAGACGCTTCTTCGTCTTCTCATACTCCTGATACGCCTTCCAAACTCTATTTTTCACCTCAAGCTCAACCCTTTTCAGCTCAAACTGATTCTCTAAAAGCCTCGCCTTTTCCACCTTGAGTTTCTTCCACGTTGAAAGCCCCGTAAATATGGGAAGACTTATCTTGATACCCACACTCCAGCTCTCCCTATCGTCAGGCCAAAAAGACTCATCCTCCTTTCCCCAAGAAGAAGAGAACACCACCTTGGGAACAAACTCCCCTTTCACAGAGGCTACACTCTTTTCTTGAGCTTCAAGTTTCAATCTGGCTGTCTTCACTTCTGGGGAAAGTTCAAGGGCCATCCCAAATAGGCTCTTCAAGTCAAAATCTGCCATCACAACGTTAACGTCTTCAAGAGTCATATCTTCTCCAGGAGACTCGCCCATAGCAACTGCCAAATCGCCCAACGCCTTCTCGTACTCCCTCTCCCTGTCTGCCAGCTCAAACTGAGCCTTCCTCAATCCCGCCACAGCGTGAAGCACATCGGCATAGGGAGCAAGCCCCACCTCATACCTTCTCTTTGCCAGTTTAAGGGTATAGTTTGCACTCTCCACATAAGCTTCAGCAGCCTTCATCTCTGCCTGCTTTGCAAGAGCAAGGGTATAGGCCCTCACCACCTCCAAAGCCACATCCATCATCACGCTCTTCACCTGAGAACGGGAAGCAAGGGAAAGAAGCCGCCTTTCTAAATACCTGTTGTAGGTACTGAAACCCGAGAACAGCTCCCAGTCCACTTGAAAGTTGTAGGAATAAATATCAGCAGGAGAAAGGCCCGTTCCACCACTTCTGAAGTAGGAGGTAACAAAGTAAAGAGTGGGGAAAAACTGAGAAACCACAAGCTCCTTCTCTCCCAAGGCCTGCTTTTCCCCTGCCAGCGCCTTTTTAACAGTGGGATTCTCCGCCAATGCTTTCACCACGCAATACTTCAAGTCAGCCGCCCTCGCCCCAAAAGAAATTAGCAGCACAAAAAGCAAAACAAGAACCCTCATACACCCGCCCCGCCTATAAAAAGCTCAAAGGCCTTGGATGAAGCCTCCGCCAAAGAGAGATTACAGAACCTTATGGCGAAAAGGGCATCTATATGCAGGATGAAGTAAAACAAAAGATCCTCGTCCCAGGCCTTAAGTATCCCCTTCTCTTTGGCCCTCTTTATCACCTGCACCACCCTCTCCTTTACCCTTCCAAGAAACTTCTCCACTATCTCCCTGCCTATGGGAGAGTCCACGTTCAGCTCCCTCATAAGTAGAACCGCGAGTCTTGCACCTCTTGCCCGCAGAGTCTCAATGTGGATCCTCATAAACTGAGCCAAGAAAGAGATCTCATCCTCAACGGAAAGCTCCATAACTTGCGAAAGCATCCCATCAAGATGAGCCGCCAACAACTCCCTGTAAAGATTCTCCTTCCCCCCAAAGTAGTAGCTTATCATCGCGCTATTGACCCCTGCCCTCTGGGCGATCTCCCGAATGCCTGTGGCGTGATAACCCTTAACGAAAAAGAGCTCTTCCGCCGCTTCTAAAATCTTCCTTTTTGTATCTTTGCCCTTCATTAACC
>JALWBK010000239.1 GCA_027037155.1 bacterium
TCCCAAGGTTGAGTTTGATCAGTTGCCTGCTGTGGGGGATGAGATAGAGGTCTTTGTTAGAAGCCTTGCAGGTGAAGGGGGAATACGCCTTTCCAAGAGGGAGGCGGACAGAAGAAGAAGGTGGCAGGCCATTTTGGAGGCGAAGGAGAAAGGGGACTACGTGGATGGCAAGATTGTGGAGAAGGTGAAGGGTGGCTATCGCGTTGATTTAGGTGGCTTTACAGCTTTCATGCCCCAATCCCAGTCGGATCTCAGACCTTTAGAGAACCCTGAGTCTTTGGTGGGAGAGGAGTCAAAGTTTAAGATTTTAGACATAAAAGAGGGTGGCAAAACCCCCAATATTATAGTTTCCAGGAGGCAGTGGCTGGAGGAGGAGTTAGAGCGAGAAAGGCAGGCATTTTGGGATAGGCTTGTTGAGGGTAAGGTTCTTGAGGGACGGGTTAAGAGAATTATGGATTACGGCGTCTTTGTTGATCTTGGTCCCGTTACCGCCTTTATGCATATATCCGATATCTCCTGGGGCAGGGTGAACCACCCATCAGAGGTTCTTAGAGAAGGGCAGCGCATTTGGGTGAAGGTGCTTTCCTTTGATAGAGAGCAGGGGAAGATCTCCGTTGGTATGAAGCAGCTTACCCCGGATCCCTGGGAGAAGGTAGATGAGAAGTACCCCGAGGGTGCTAAGGTTAGGGGTAAGGTTACGAGGTTGGCCAAGTTTGGCGCTTTCGTAGAGTTGGAGGAGGGCGTTGAGGGCCTTCTTCATGTATCTGAGCTTTCCTGGACCAAGAGGGTGAAGCATCCATCGGAGATGTTGAAGGAGGGAGATGAGCTTGAGTGTTTGGTGCTTTCTTTGGATAAGGAGAACAGGAAGATTTCCCTTTCGCTTAAGCGTATAGAGGAGAATCCCTGGGAGAAGGTGGACAAGAAGTATCCTGTGGATGCGGTGGTTAAGGGTAAGGTTGTGAGGGTCCTTCCCAACAGGGTGATAGTGGAGCTTGAGAAGGGAGTGGAAGCCTTTGTAAACGCTGAGGATCTCACATGGGATAGGCGTTTGAAGAGGTCTTCTGATCTGTTCAGCGTTGGTGACGAGGTGGAGGTAAGAATCCTTGAGGTTGATCCCTCACGCAGGCGTATAAGGGCAGGTATAAAGCAGGTGTTACCCGATCCCTGGGAGTCCTTCAGGGCAAAGTTTAAAGAGGGGGATGTGGTTGAGGGAGAGGTGGTGAGCCTCACCGATTTTGGTGCCTTTGTCAAGGTTATGGAGGGTGTTGAAGGTCTGGTGCATGTGTCGCAGCTTGATGATAAGAAGGTGTCAAAGCCTGAGGAAGTGGTAAAGGTAGGAGATAAGGTAAAGGCGGTCATCACCAAGATAGATCCTGAAGCCAGAAAGCTGAACCTCTCGATAAAGGAGTACAAGCTCCTCAAGGAGAAGGAAGAGGTAAAGTCTATGCTCTCCCAAGAGGCAGAGGGTGGCTTCAAGTTAGGGGAGATCCTCAAGGACGTTTTAAAGAGCAAGTAAGTCATGGGCAGATTCTTTAAGGCTTTCTTGGTCTTTTTCGCGCTTTTGGCAGCTGTGGTTGTTCTGCAGCAGTACGCGTACAGGTTTTCCGGCAGTAAAATAGGCGTGGTCTATCTCAATGGACCCATAACCGAGGAAAAGGCTCAAGAGGTGGTAAGCCTTTTAAAGGAGGCGGCTTCAAGGAAGGATATAGCGGGCATAGTGTTGCGGATAGACAGTCCGGGAGGTGCTGTGGCACCAAGTCAGGAGCTCTTTCAGTATCTTATGCAGTTGAGGGGGAAAAAGAGGGTATATGCAAGTATATCCACCCTTGGTGCTTCTGGTGCTTATTATGCGGCCTGCGGATGCTCTAAAATCTACGCCGATGCGGGAAGCCTCGTTGGCAGCATAGGTGTTATTTTTACGGTGACTCAAATAAAGGAGCTCCTTTCCAAGTTAGGTATCTCAGCGGTTGTGGTGAAAAGCGGGCGCTTTAAGGATACTGGCTCACCTTTCAG
>JALWBK010000240.1:0-1438 GCA_027037155.1 bacterium
TTAGTACCCGACACAATTAGTGAAACACTACCACCTCAGGTGCTCCATATACGCCTACAGCTTTCATGGCCGGCCCAACACAAAAGTTAATTTGAAGAGTCCCGACTTTGACAGTTGCTTTTAGAAAATTCTTTTGTTTCAAGTGGTTACAGACAGCTCAATTTTTGAGTGGTTAGTTTTGGTTGGTTTCTATGCCAAGGACTGGAGATGGTATCTTTATCTTGTCCTGTTGGCTCCGCATCGTTTAAGTATTATACGTTATAAACAGATGTCTAGCAAGAATCCGGTGCTCATCAACGAGCACGGCAGCTTTAGTATCGCCAAAACCCACGTCATTAGTATCAAGAATCAATGCCTTCTTTAGCCGCATTGATTGCTACCTCGCTCAACACTTTTTCCATGTTCTCTATACGTTTTTTAGAATAACTGCTCAGACTGCCGCCAAGAGACATAAGAGAGCCTTTCTCACCATATTTTTCTTTAAGCGCATTTATCACTAGCTGGGAAAAGGAAACATGAGAGTAACTTTCAATAAGAGACTCAACAAAAGGAATATCCTCTGGAGGTATATAAAGAGTGATCCTTCCTCTTTTCCTTAAGTGTTCCTTTTTTACTCTCATTACCACCTCCTATATTAAGACGCCTACATTTAGTATGATTGCATCTAATAATTTATTTAGCAAGCAAAAAAATATTTTAGAATAAATTTGTGGTGGTAATATTGTGATGACTTATTACGGCAGCCAATCTACACGATTTCAATTTTACACTCATTAATTGATTGAGGGATCTTCATCGGCTGATCCCCCTGTATCAACAACAATCGGTTTAGCAGCTCTGCCTGGGCAAGGACATCTTCGGCACAATATAAGGCTACCTCTTCCAGTTTGCCTTCTCTGAAATAACTTTCCACATCTGTCGCCTTCATTGCACTTTTAACCTTTATACCACATCTACGACAAAGAACATCTAGCCTTGAAGGAAAAACCTCGCACAGATCTAAGTGATAGTCAGAGTATTTACGCTGATAATTCGCCTTTTCTTTCTCCCACTTGTCCCCTGTATCCATGAAGTATTTCGCCCCTGCCTTGGCCTCATCCGATAGGCGTTCATAATGTTCAATTATATTGATTCTCAGCACCGGCAAATCAAAATTACTGCCGTTGAAAGTGACTATTATAGGATAAATGTTGGTCTTTTCTACAAAAGCCCGGATTATTCTCAAAAAACTGTCAATTACTTTTGACGGATCTTTAGAGGCTATACTTTTATAGAGAAATCTCTCTTCACCTGATCTCTTCAGATAGGCAATGTAGGAAATAGCCACTATTTTATGATATCCCTTGGGCATAAATTTTCCTTCCTCGTATTTTTGCCTATCCTCTTCGCTTCCAACTTCCTCCAAAACTTCCAAATCGGGAACAGTTTCTATGTCTAC
>JALWBK010000240.1:1448-4295 GCA_027037155.1 bacterium
ATGTCTACTATGAGATACGCCCTGTCATCGTTCATAACAGCACCTCCTTTTTAATTGATATTCAGAGAAAGCCTACAGGGAGCTTTTGATGTGACGTTAACCCTTACAGCTCCCATTATCTTTTCAACTTTTCCTCTAAGAAACGCTATGGAGTGAAACACCACCTCTTCTGCACACTCTTTGAGGCTTTCAGGAGGTATCACAAGATCAATAAGTCCCGTTTCATCTTCCAATGTTACAAACATAACCCTTTCTCCTGATTTAATGGGCGGGTTGTGTATTAACACCACAAGTCCTGCCACAAGGACTTCTGTATCATGAGGGATTCTTGCAAGATCTGAAGCCTTCACAAAGCCTAAAGCGTCAAGATATGGCCGTAAAACCTCAAGGGGATGGGTTCTTGTATACACCTTCAAATTCAAATCTTTAAGCAGTTGGCAGAACTGGCTCATGCTCTTTCTCCTTTAGCCCTTCAAATGCCCCTGCCACAAGAAGTTTCTTAAGGATTCTTCTGTTCACGCCGGTTCTGCTTCTAAAATCTTCAATGCTTGTGTATCTGCCGTTTTTCTCCCTTTCAGCAACGATTAGCTCAGCAGTTCTTCTTCCTACAGATCTTACCTGGGTAAGGGGAACCCTGATGCCCTCTCCTTCAGCTACATACTCAGTGAAGCTGTAGTTCACGTGAGGGGGATAAATAGGGATCCCTTTTCTTCTTGCCTCGTTAAGTACAACAAAGCTCGGGTATGATCCCACACAACCTGCATTTAAAAGCCCTATGTAGAACTCTCTTGGGTAGTGGGCCTTAAGGTAGGCACTTTTGTAGGTAATATGGGCAAAGGAGGCTGCATGGGCTTTACAAAAGCCATAGGCAGCAAAGGAAGTTACCATCCTGAAGATTTCCTCAGCAGTTTCCCTGCTGTATCCTCTTTTAAGGGCACCGGTTATGAATCTTTCTTTCAGTTTTTCCATCTCTTCTGGGCTTCTGTCCCTGGTCATGGCCCTTCTGAAGGCATCGGCTTCGCAGTATTCCATGCCAGCAACCACATGGGCTATCCTCAACACCTGCTCCTGAAAGAGTATTACACCATAGGTCTCTTCCAGAATGGGCTTTAGAGATGGATGGGGATATGAAACCTTCTGCCTTCCGTTTTTTCTGAGAACATAAGGCGATACCATGTTGCCCTCAACAGGCCCGGGTCTGAAGAGGGATACCTCAGCAATTATGTGGCTGAACCTTTCGGGCTTTAATCTCACCACAAGCTGCCTCTGGCCCGGAGATTCAAGCTGAAAGACTCCAAGGGTATCACCCCTTTTGAGCAGCTCATAGGTTTTTTTGTCGTCTAAAGATAGATTATCCACGTCTATCTCTATTCCTTGTCTTTTAAGAGACTCTAAGGTCTTTCTTATAGCGGTGTGCATCCTCAAACCGAGAAGATCCAGCTTTAAAAGACCAAAAGCCTCTACATCTTCCTTGTCCATCTGTACCACAGATACACCTTTGGCAGAGGGAACCACCGGGGAATATCTGATAAGAGGACCGTCTGCTATAACCACACCGCCCAGATGAACAGAAGCAGCAAAGGGAAGTCCGGTAATAGCACGAGCAAGAGTAAGTAGTTTCAGCTTCTGCCAGATAGGGTGGGATTTAAGTTCAGGGTACCTTCTAAGGGCTTCATCCTCATCAAGGAGGGTGAAGTTGTACGGAATACCTCTGGTAAGTTTGGCTATCTCATCTAAGGAATACCCCAGCGCCTTTGCAGTGCATCTAATGGCTCCTCTGGATCTGAAGGAAAGTATGGTGGAGACCATGGCTGATGACTCTGGGAAGGACTCAAACACAAATCTTATAACCTCGTCCCTTCTGTCTGAGTCAAAGTCCAGATCCACATCAGGAAGGTCAAATCTGCCGTAATTTATGAACCTTTCAAAGAGAAGGTTGTGCTCTACAGGATCAACTCCTCCCAGAAGAAGGTGCACAACTAAAGATCCTGCCGCAGAACCTCTGACGGTGCAGCGTATGTTCCTTTTTTCTGCAAAGTCCCGTACTTTTTTGGCAAGTAGAAAAAAGTCGGCAAGCCCTCTTTCGCCTATTAGGTTCATCTCTCTTTCAAGTCTTTTGATGTACTCAGGACGGGTGTACTTTCGTCTTGCAATAGCTAAGAGGCATTCCCTGTACAGGATGCTGAAAGCCTCATTTTCATTCTTGTAGATCCTCGGTGGTTTGGGTGTTCCAAGGGGAAGATCAAGCTGCACCATGTCGGCAATCTTCTGGGTGTTGTAAATAGCTTCCTTATTGGAGAATCTCTCAAATGCCTCTTTCGTACTTAAAAGGTGAAAAGAGTTATTGGGAAGAGGCTTTACAGGTCTTTTGTGGTGTTCTCTGGCTATTCCCACAAGTACTCTGTGCACTTCATAGCCATCAGCTGTGAGGTAAGCTACGTTGTTGGTGGCTACCACCGGGATGCTCAGGCTATGAGAAAGCCCCAAGAGAAATCTTTGAACCCTTTGATCTGAAGGCAGGTAGTTGTTCTGAAGCTCTATAAAGAGAGAGCCTTCGTCGAAGATGCTTTTAAGCTCAAGAAGGTGCTTTTCTGCTTTTTCTTTTAGATTTTTCTCTGCAAGTGATCTTAGAAGTGTGCCTCTACCTCCTGTTAAACATATCAGATCCAAGCTGTTCTCTCTAAGAGCATTGTAAGATACAGAGGGTGCTTCTCTTCCTGACCTGTAGGCCTCGGTGATAAGTCTGCAGAGGTTTTCGTATCCCTTTTTATTTCTGGCTATGAGTAGCAGGGAAAAGCCATCTTCCAAGCTGAGTTCTGTTCCTATGATGGGCTTGATACCCTCCGA
>JALWBK010000240.1:4305-6779 GCA_027037155.1 bacterium
CTCCGATCTGGCGTATTTATAGAACTTAACCGCTGAGTACAGGTTGTTTTTCTCCGTTACAGCCACAGCCTTTTGTCCTAACTTCATTACCGCATTCACCAGCTCTTCAACGGTGAAACTACCCCACAGGAAGCTGTAGGCAGTGTTTACCCTCAGATTTACGTACCCGCTCATAAACTACTCCCTTCTTACTATGCCCTTAAGCACTCCAATAATTCTTATTCTTCCCTGATTAAGCTCTTCCCAGGAAAAAAACATGGGATCATAGCCCTCACTTTCAGGAACCAGTATTATTCCTTTCTTACTTATTTTGAGCCTTTTAAGGGTTATATAGGGCTCAGGTTCGTATACAGCCGCTGCCACTATCCTTCCGTTATAAACAGAAACATCGCCCTCTATAGGCTTAACTATTGCTATATCTCCTGGCAGTATCCCGGCATTTTTCATAGAATCTCCCCTCACTCTGACTGCAACCAGTCTACCACTACCAAAGAATTCAGGATCAACAGAAATCACCTCTTCAACACCATCACCGTAGTCCATGAGAGGCTCACCAGCAGGAATCCTGCCTACCACAGGAATCCCTATAAAAGGCTTGGTCAGTCTTATTCCCCTTGCCTCTCCAGGGGATACCTTCAGATATCCTGCTTCCTCAAGGCGCCTCAGTACCATCCTTGCGGAGCTTTTAGAAGATATGCCACAGCCCTTGCATATTTCCCTGAGAGAGGGAGGGTAACCATGCTCAGCTATATAAGCCTCAATGAAAGACAAGACTTTGCTTTCTCTGTCCATGTTTAACCTACCGTTCATATATAATGAACGTTCGTTCATAAAAATAGGAAAAATTGAGTAGGATGTCAATTGGGTAGCGTGGTATGCAGTACTGACTACAAATGGCTCTTGCCTTATCTTTATGCAGTTTGTGAATTTTACTGCACAAAAATCCAGATTTTTGTTTAGTATGAATCTGAAAGAGATCATAATTTCCCAGAAAGAGAGGGATTACCTTTTAGCTCAAAGCTATATTCAAACAGAAGGGCTTTCTACGGCAACAGACTTACTAAAGAACGACTTCATAAAAGTCATCTTCGGGCTGAGAAAGGCAGGAAAGTCCGTTTTTGTCCTTCAGATGCTGAAGGAAACCAACTTTGCCTATTTGAACTTTGACGATGAGCGTCTTCTTAAGGTTAAAGACTACCGATGAGATTCTAAAAATCCTAAGGGAAATATATGGTGAAACTCCCTTCTGCCTCTTTGATGAGATCCAGAATCTGGACACCTGGGAGCTTTGGGTCAACCGCCTTCAGCGTCGAGGGCTGAGGATAGTAATTACTGGTTCAAATTCGCGGCCACTTAATCGTGAGCTTGCCACCCATCTCACAGGCTGTTACCAAGCTTTTCATATCCTGCCCTTTTCCTTCAGAGAGTTTCTAAGGACTTTTGATTTTGAGTTTGATCCTCACCAACACTCTTCCGAAAAGCTGGGAATGCTGTTGAACCATCTCTATCGATATCTTCAAATAGGCGGCTACCCGGAGGTGGTGCTGGGGAAGGTTCCTCCCACAGCTTATCTTCGCACTCTGATTGAAAATGTCCTATTTAAAGATATTCTCCGCCATTACAATCTTCGTTACGTACGAAAGCTTTCGGATCTTGCCCTTTATCTATTAGGCCAACCTGGAGGACGTTTTACCTTCACCAAATTGAAAAATGTACTCCCTTTCAGAAGCGTTCACACAGTTGAAAACTATGTTAAGTATCTTGAGGAAGGTTTTGTTATCCTATGTGTAGAAAGATTGATGACCAAACTTAAGGAACGTCTTAAAAGTCCCAAAAAGGTTTATGCTTATGATACCGGAGTGGCTATAGCTTTCAAAACACGTCCATTTCCTGACTATGGGTTGCTTATGGAAAATGTTGTTGCTCTGGAGCTTCTACGTCAGGGAAAGGAGTTTTACTATTTCCAAAGCAGAGAAAAAAGCGAAGTGGATTTTGTGGTGAAGGAAGGGTTGGAATATCAACCAATTCAAGTTTGTTACGATCTATCGGACGAGGTTACTATGAAACGGGAGCTCAGATCGCTAATTAGAGCCTCTCGTGAACTTCACACGCATAATCCTTTGATTCTTTCTTGGGATGAAGAGAAAGAAGTTACATACAAAGGCCAAAGAATCACCGTTTATCCTCTGTGGAAGTGGCTTCTTGTTGGTTTTGCGTGAGGTGGTGAACTATGTAAGTTGAATCAGGAAAATGGTTCTATAAAAAGACTTTCTCGCCTTTATCTCTAAGAACGCCTTGTATGGAAGCAAACTTTCTATTCAGTATATCTACCATAGACTCCTCTATAGTATCCTCGCAAATCACATAATAAGCGAAACAAGGCATCTTAACTCCAATACGATGAATCCTTTTCTCGGCTTGCCTAAGGTTTTCAGGAACAAAATCCAGCTCCGTAAAAATACACACATTAGCTA
>JALWBK010000241.1 GCA_027037155.1 bacterium
AGTTTTTGAAGCGGCATTTCTTCTCCGACGAGGTGGGTGTCTTCAAGCCTGATAAAGCTATCTTTCGCGAGGTGGCCGTGCGCATGGGTGTGGCTGAAAAGGAGATACTGCATGTGGGAGACAGGGTTAAGGAAGACTTTGAAGGGGCTCGAGCCGCTGGGTGCAAGGCTTATTTGGTAAAAGAGGGTGTTCCTCTTGATGAGCAGCTTCTGGAGTTTTTGGATGAGATGGGCTGGATCGATTAGAAACGCCTTCTCTTTCATAACCATCTTGCCTGTTGGCGGTTGGGTAGAGGATGTTCCTATTTCCGATGTTTTTGTAATGTTTCCCGTGGTAGGTCTTCTCTTAGGAATTTCCATGTACGCTGCAGCCTGGCTGTTTAATGGTATAGGAGCTTTGGTGGCTTTGGCTATGTGGGTGCTTGCGACAGGAGCCTTTCATCTTGATGGCTTGGCCGACACCTTTGATGCGCTTGCAGCAGGAAGAGAGCGTTCTGAAAGGCTGAAGATTATGAAGGACCCGCATCTGGGAACCTTTGGGGCAGTGGCGGTCCTTATCGTTTTGCTTTTTAAGCTCAGGTGCCTTGAGGTGTTGAGTGCTAACTTCTGGATTCTGCCGCCGGTTTTGGGAAGGTTGGCTTTGGTTGCGGTTGCTTTCTGGGCGGCTCCCGCCCGTAAAGAGGGGTTGGGATACTTGGTTGCTAGTAATGTTGACCTGCAGGTTTTTATCAAGGCCTCTTTTATTTCTTTTATCGTTTCCCTCTTTTTCGGTTTGGTGGGGCTTGTATCGTTTATTGTAGCTCTTTTCTTTTCCCGGGTTCTTTCCCTTTTTTACATGAACAGGTTTGGCGGGATAACTGGGGATACTCTTGGTGCTTCTTGTGAATTGGTGGAGACTGTGGTATTGGCACTGCTTGCCGTATTCAGGAGGGCGGTGCATTGAGAATCCACGGCGGAATGGTAAAGGACGAGGTACTGGATTTCAGCTCAAACCTCAATCCCTTTGCTCCTTTTCCAGAGTTGGTGGACTTTCTGAATAGCGTATCTTCTAAGATGTACACCAAGCATCCTCCACCTTACCCTGAGGATTTGGAAGAAAAGTTGGCGGGTGTTCTTGGGCTTGAACGGGAACAGGTGTCTCTTCTTCCCGGAAGCATCTACGGGATACACGCCGTCTTCAATATCTTTGATGCCAAAAGAGCGGTTGTGCCCGTTCCCACCTTTAACGAGTACGAAAGGGTATGCAGCTTGAACAATGTCCCTGTGGTTTACCATAGATTGGTGCCCGAAAACGGTTTCAGGCTCTGTCTTGGGGAGCTGGCCTCCAAGATTGATGAGGGAGATATCGTCTTTGTTTGCAATCCCAACAATCCCACGGGATACTTCTTTGGTGTGGATGAGGTTGCAGGGCTTGTGAGGTGGTGTGAGAGGAAGGGTGCCTTTGTCCTTTTTGATGAGGCTTTCATAGACTTTACCGGCCACGCCCGGGAGACTGCCCAGGTGATACTAAGTTCTGATAATGCGGTCATCGTTCGTTCCTTTACAAAGCTCTTTTCCGTTCCAGGGATAAGGGTTGGTTATGCGTTGGGAAGTCCTTACGTTATCTCAAGGCTGAGGGAGCAGGTTCCATCCTGGAGTATAGACAACGTTGCCTGTGAAGCTGTGAAACTGATGGTTTCCCACTTTGATCTTGTCCCCCAGTGGAGACAAAAGATAAACGAGATCAAGCAGAGTATGATAGAAGAACTTAAAAAAATAGGGCTTTCCCCTGTTCCCTCTTCAGCTAACTTCTTGCTGGTAGGAACCGAAAATAGAAACGCTTTAGAGCTGGGGAAGGAACTTTTGAAGAAAGGTATATGCGTGAGGACCTTCCCTGAGCGGGAAGAGGCTTTTGCAAAGGGCTTTTTCAGGATAGCTTTAAGGAAGGAAGAAGAAAACAGGAGACTTTTGGAGGCTTTAAGGGAGCTGGTATGAAGGTGAGGGACATTCTTGCAAAGGATGGG
>JALWBK010000242.1 GCA_027037155.1 bacterium
CCTGTATGTCAAGCTGGGCACCGGTGCCTATGGACTTCAGCTCTTCTATGCGTCTTTCAATCTCGTAGATTTCCTTTTCAAAGGGCAACGGCTTTACCATTATCCACCTCTTGTAAAGCTGTTTTGATTCTACCCTCCTTTGGTAGGGCTCTCAAAAAGGCGTTGCTTACGGTCTTTCCTGTGTCTATGGTAACCTCGTAGTGGCTGTTGATGACCTTTAGAAACAGGGGCATCTCTCCGGGATATTGTAGTGCCAACTCCTTTATGAGTTCAATCTCTTTTTCATCGGCGCTGTCGGGGATTTTCACTACTACCCTGTAGCTTCTCTCCTTTAGCCCTTCGTAAAGGGTTGCCACCTCGTTGGCTATTATCTTTTTGTGGTCGTTGGCGGTGTCTGTGGTGACCGTTCCCTTTACGAGGATAGGCTCGTCCATGGCGAAGAGAATATGATGTTCCCTGTACACATCGGGGAAGGCTATGATCTCTGTTCTTCCTTCCTTGTCCTCAAAGCCTATGAAGGCCATTCTGTCGCCGTTTTTGGTGGTTATCTCTCTTATGGATACCACCAGCCCCGCCAGTATCACCTCATCTCCGTCTTCCTTCCCTTCAAGCTCTCCGATGGTGGTGACGGGGTACCGCTTGAGGAGGTCCTGTACGGTATCCAGAGGGTGTCCGCTGAGGTAAAAGCCCAAAGCCTCTTTTTCCATGGCCAGTTTCTCTTTTGTGGTGGCAGGAGGTGCGTCCTCAAGTTTAAGATCCACCACGGTTTCCTCTTCCGAGGCAAACTCAAAGAGGGAAGGTTGCTTATCGCTTTTAGCTCCTTTGGAGGCTGCCTCCACGAATCTATCAACGGAGGCGAGAAGCGCGTTCCTGTCTCCAAACCTGTCCAAAGCGCCTGCTTTTATAAGTGCTTCAATGGTCTTTTTGTTGACCTTTTGTCCAGCTATCCTCCTGCAGAAGTCGTAGAAGCTTTCAAAGGGCCCATCTTTTCTTGCCTCAACAATGGCCTCGGCTGCCGCTTCCCCCACTCCTTTTATGGCGGCAAGGCCAAACCTTAGGGAGTTGCCGTCGATCCTGAATATCACGTGGCTCTCGTTGATGTCAGGTGGCAGTACCTCTATGCCCATCTCTTTGCATTCATTGAGATAGAGGTAGATCTTCTCGGTATTGTTGATTTCGCTGGATATGAGGGCGGCCATGAACTCTACCGGGTAGTGGGCCTTAAGGTAGGCCGTTTGATAGGCCACCATGGCGTAGGCTGCCGAGTGGGACTTGTTGAACCCGTACTCTGCGAACTTTGCCATCTTGTCAAAGAGCTCTTCAGCCTTCTCCTTGGATACGTCCCTTTCAACGGCTCCTTTTATGAAGGCCTCTCTCTGCTGGGCCATGACGTCCTTTTTCTTTTTGCCCATTGCTTTCCTGAGCACATCTGCCTGGCCTAAGGAGAAGCCGGCGATCTCTGAGGCTATCTTCATCACCTGTTCTTGGTACAGTATGACGCCGTAGGTTTCTGCTAAGATAGGCTCGAGCTGGGGGAGTTCGTATTCTATAGGCTTTCTTCCGTGTTTTCTCTCTATGAAGTCGTCCACCATGCCTGAGCCTAAGGGGCCTGGACGGTAAAGCGCCACAAGAGCTATGAGATCTTCAAAGCGTGACGGCTTTAGCCTCTTGAGGAGCTCTCTCATGCCCGAGCTTTCAAGCTGAAACACCCCCAAAGTCTGTCCCGACTGCAGGAGCCTGTAGGTCTTTTCGTCATCTAAGGGAAGATGCTTCAGATCCACCTTCTCTTTCTTGTAGGTTTCTATGAGTTTCAGTGTTGTGTCTATAACGGTTAGGGTTCTCAGTCCTAAGAGATCCATCTTGAGCAGGCCAAGGGCCTCAAGGTCGTCCTTGTCGTACTGGGTGGTGATTTCGTTTTCCTTTTCGTTCTTGTACAGGGGGATGTACTCGGTGAGTTTCTTGGGTGTTATAACGATACCAGCGGCGTGGGTTGA
>JALWBK010000243.1:0-373 GCA_027037155.1 bacterium
TTCGTAACTATTCGATTCGCAGGGATT
Organism: bacterium; assembly: GCA_027037155.1. GTDB lineage: Bacteria > Thermosulfidibacterota > Thermosulfidibacteria > Thermosulfidibacterales > Thermosulfidibacteraceae > Thermosulfidibacter. The sequence continues at coordinate 28 of JALWBK010000243.1, forward strand.
CGGACGCGCACGCTTGGGTGCAGGTGTGGATAGAGGGGAGAGGGTGGGTACGGTTTGATCCCACTCCTTCTGCGGTTAAAAGGAAAGTCCATAGAGGGCTACTGTGGAGGCTTTCTCTTTGGTGGGACTACTTGCAGTGGAAGTGGTACTACTGGGTGATAGATTACAATTTAGACAAGCAACTGAGGATCTTTAAGGGATTAACGCGGGCTTTGGAGAACGTGAAACCTGTTGATGTAAAGGGTCTTAGGGTGAAGCCTGTCACTTTACTTTGGTTGCCTTTTGCGGTTTTGCCATTAGGGATTGTCATCATGCTCAAACGGAGCAGAAAGCTACCCCACGAGAA
>JALWBK010000243.1:383-1707 GCA_027037155.1 bacterium
CGGAGCTTGAAGAAGAGCTTTCCGAATTTCTTGACCTGTACCACCAGTTCAGGTTTGGAGGAAAGGATACGCTAAAGCGACAAAAAGAGCTGGTTTCTTTCATCCTTTCAAGGATGAGAGGCAGAGGTATCTGATTGCCGATATACCGTATAGTGCTGCGGTCTCGGATCGCAGTATCACGCTACCAAGTCCCACTGTTAAAACCCCCTTGGCTTTGAGCTCTTCTGCTTCTTCCTCGCTTATTCCCCCTTCTGGTCCTACGATGAGGGCTATGTGATCATTCTCAATTCTCAGGCTCTTCTCAAAGGGAAGGTCAGCTTTTTCCCAGAAAAGATAGGTGGGACAGTTGGGGGCTATGTCTTTACACTCTATAGGCTCTGTTATTTCTGGAAGTACGGTTCTTCCAGATTGCTTTATGGCTTCAATGGCAATTTTTCTCCACCTCTTGAGTTTGTTGTGGTGGGGTTGGGCAACGCATCGGGGGAAGAGCGTTGGTACGATCCTTTTAACTCCAAGCTCTGTGGCCTTTTGGATCACTAAATCCATCTTATCCGACTTCAGTATTCCTATGTACAGCGTTATCTCAACGGGAAGCTCACCGGTGGTGTTTTCTATTACTTCCGTAATCTTCACTCTGTTTCTTACACACAGTAGCCCTTTAGCCAGCATTCCTTTTCCGTTTAAGATGGTGATGGTATCTCTTATGCTTTTTCTTCTTACCTTTAGGTGCTTTGCCTCTTCCGATGGAATCTCTACTATGTCCTGGGGTTTTAGGTTCTGGGCCAGAAATATCCTTACCTCAGACACCTCATGCCCTCGCAAGCACTAAGCATCTCACGCACTCGGCCCCTGCTCTTTTAAGTTCTTCTGCCGCTTCTTTGAGGGTGGCAAGGGTGGTGGCTACATCGTCTATAAGAAGCACCTTTGGGGGAGGCTTCTCCTTCACCTTGAAGGCTCCCAAAACGTTTTTAAGCCTTTGTCTTCCCTTTAGGAGAGCCTGTTGTTGTGTGTTTTTCACACGAACGAGCAAATTTTTGCGTAGCCTTATTTCAAGCCTTTTGGAGACTATTTCAGCAATAAGCTCGGCGTGATTGAATTCCCTGGTGAGTCTTCTTGCCCAGTGCATGGGTATGGGAATGGCTGCTTCAAACTCGTGCAGCCCTTGTGGTATATCTTTAGGCAGGTTGTCAAGTCCTTTTTGGATAAGTTTTGCCACAGTTTTGTGAGCCCTTCTTGATGCGTGGAACTTGAACCTGTGTATCAGTCTATCTATTGCCGAGAAAGGGTAGAGGCTGATGAAGAGGTTGAAGGGCAGTTCCTTATC
>JALWBK010000243.1:1717-6750 GCA_027037155.1 bacterium
TGGGAGCATATAACATCGTTGTTTTGCTTCTCACATATCACACATTCGGTTGGAAAGAGATGATTTATCCACTCGTGCACTTTCAGCATCATTTTCAATCTTGTATATTACCCAAAAAAATCGTGTTGGAGAAGCCATGGGTGTTAAGGAGTTAGCGTCTTACGATATAGACAGAGATTACTATTACAACCTTGAGAACGGTCCAAGATTAGTGGTGGAGAAGGTTAAGGGGCTTAGGAATGAGCCTGTGGAGATCTTTGGTAAGAGGGTGGATTTCCCTTTGGGTGTGCCTGCAGGGCTTTTATTGAATGGAAGGTGGGTTAGGGCGTACAACCACCTTGGTTATCCTGTTGTTGTGTACAAGACGGTTAGGACCTGTGAGTATCCCTGCCATCCCCATCCCAACTGCCTCTTTGTCAAAACCGATATGCTTGATCCTTATGATCTTCCCGATGTGTTAGTGGCCCCTGAGGGGTATGAGCCTGAAAGACCAGAAAGGGTAACCATAACCAACTCCTTTGGAATGCCTTCTTTACCTCCTGAAAAGTGGCAGGAGGACATTGACAGGGTAAGACAGGAGCTTTTACCCGGTTCCCTCTTTATCGGCTCTGGAGTTGGCACCTTTTCGGGAACCTCGTGGGAGTTGAAGAGGGATTTTGCAAGGGTGGCTGCTATGCTTAAAGAGGCAGGGGTTGATGCCGTTGAGGTGAACTTTTCGTGCCCTAACGTAAAGAATGGCGAGGGTTCCATTTACACCGATGCTGACTTTTCCGCGGAGATTCTTGAGGCGGTGAGAAAGGAAATTGAGGATACACCTCTTATCGTGAAGGTAGGCTTTCTGATGGGGAAGAAACTTACGGAGTTTGTGGCGCGTTGCGCTAAGTATCTGGACGGAATAGCTGGTATAAATTCGCTTCAGGCAAGAGTTGTGAGGGAGGATGGCTCTCCCGCTCTTGGAGAGGGTAGGGATAGAAGCGGTGTTTGTGGGTGGGCCATTGGCAAATGCGCTCAGGTGTTTGTGCAGCAGCTGGCGGAGATTAGAGATGGGATAAAGGCAGATTTCGTCATATTCGGTGGAGGGGGAGTTACCGACGCTGAAGGCTTTTTGAAGTTGAAGTCTTTGGGGGCAGACGTTGTTATGGTCTGCACAGGTGCCATGTTCAATCCATTGCTCTCGCAGGAGATAAGGGGGGATGGAGAGGATATTTAATTTACTCAGCAGGGCAGATAAGAGGCAGGTTGCTCAGGAGGAGAAGGGTATCCTGTCAGAGGCGACCAGAAGAGCTCTAAAGTATATGCTGCAGAAGGACATACCCATTACACCAAAGAGCTTTGAACTGTGGTTTCTGGTTCACCTATATCTTTTGCTTCACGAGGCTAACGGTAAGGAAGCCTCTGTGGATGAGGCATTGAACGATGTGTTGGAGCATCTGAAAAGGAAAGATATGGATGAGAAGCTCCTCAGAGAGATGAGGGATAGGATGGAGGAGGTCTTGGATCGGTCCTATGGTTGCATAGGAGAGACCATAGAAACTGTTAAGGAACACAACAGGTTCTTGTCGGATCATGTAAGACAGCTATCGCAGCTTGCGCAAGGGGAGGATGTGACGGCCTTCATTGCTGCCCTCATTGAGAAGGTGGAGGAATTGCAGGATACCAACAGCAGGTTGGAAGGAGAGCTGCGGCGTGTAAGGAATGACCTGAGTAGGTTGAAAAAGAGCTTTCGCAAGGTATCCGTTGAGGCCAACAGAGATCCCCTTACGGGGTTATACAACAGGCGTGTTTTGGATGAGGTGTTGATAGGGAGCATAAAGAACTTTGAAAAGGCAAGAGAGAACTTTTCGGTCGTTATGGCTGACCTTGATGACTTTAAGAGGATAAACGACGTGTATGGCCATTTAGCAGGGGATGAGGTGCTGGTGACCTTTGCTGACATCTTGAGGTCTGATCTGAGGATGGATGATGTGGCTGTGAGATACGGAGGCGAAGAGTTTGTCGTTGTCTTGGCGCGTCTTGACGTTAAAGGGGCGGTTAAGGTGGCGGGGAGGATTAGGGAGCGTTTGGAGAGCACCCCAGTGGTGTGGGGTGACGATATAATACATGTGACTGCGAGTTTCGGCGTTGCTCAGGTAAGGGAGGGTGACACTCCAACCACTGTTATTGAGAGGGCTGACAAGGCCCTTTACCTTGCCAAGTCTGATGGGAAAAACTGCGTTAGAAGCGAGAAGGATTTGGAGTTGAGAGGAGTCAAATAGGCGGTTTCTTACCTATCATCTCGGCGGTTTTTCTTGCCATGAACAGGTAAAACTCCTTCAGTTCTGGGTACTTTTCGAGGTGTTCAAGGTGTAGCTTAACCGTGTCCCAATCTCCCCTGGCTATGGGGCCTGTGAGGGCCTGAGGGACCCCTAAGGTGGAGATGTTCTTGAGCGTGCCCTCAATCAGCTTCATAAGACCTTTTAATCCCATATCTTCGGGAAAACCAGATGCCTTCATGGTTTGTAAGGCGTTGTAGATAAGGGTTACTAAGTAGTTAGAGGCTATAACTGCAGAGGCGTGATACAACGGCTTGCATTGGGTGGGAATCACTGTGTACTGTAGATTTAGCCTTTCAAGGAGTTGCTTTAGAAGCTTAATGCCCCTCTCATCCCCTTCAAGGGTAAAGACGGTTTCAGGAACTAACTTTACCGCTGTTGATGGGTTTGCAAAGCTTTGCAATGGATGGCACGAGGCTCTTCCCTCTCCTGGTATGAGCTCTGATGAGTGGGCACCGCTGGTATGAACCAGTACAGCAGATTTTAGAAGTGATCGTACCTTATGTGCCACCTCTTTTATGCTACTGTCGTTGACAGTGATAAACACGATGTCAGCGGGTCTTATTTCGGTTAGGCTGCTGAGAACAGGAACTTTATCTCTCAGTACTTCAGTTGCTCTCTTTCGGGACTCCTCGCTTCTTGCCATTATCCAGCGGACGGGTATTCCTTTATCAAGAAAAAAGGCAGAGAGGGTGAGCCCCACTCTGCCTGCACCTACAAAACTTACGCTTATCATTTCAGGTACTTTCCAATGATGGGTTCAAGCCTTCTTATGGTCTCAACAGGGATTTTGTCCCTTGCCGTGATGATGGCGGTTGCAAGGGCACTTTGACATGCACACTCTCTCTTTTCCGGAATGGCGGGAATGACTTCCTTTATGAGTCTTTTGGCTTTGGATACGTTTTCCATAAGCACCTTGATTACGGCATCTGCCGTTACGTCTTCTTCTTCCTCATGCCAGCAGTCGTAGTCAGTGACCATGGCAACTGTGACGTAGCATATCTCTGCTTCCCTGGCCAATTTCGCTTCGGTGGCGTTGGTCATGCCAATTACGTCAACGCCCCAGCTTCTAAACAACATAGACTCGGCTTTGCTGGAAAACTGTGGACCTTCTATACAGATGTAGGTGCCTCCCATGTGCATGTTGCAGTCAAGGGTATTTTTTGCAACCTCGCCTACCACCTTCCACAGAACCGGACATACCGGTTGTGCCATGGAGATATGACCCACAATGCCATTGCCAAAGAAGGTGCTCTCCCTTTTTTTAGTGAAGTCTATAAACTGGTTGGGAAGCACAAAGTCACCGGGTTTGAGCTCCTCTTTCATGGAGCCTACAGCACTGATGGAGATGATGCATTCCACCCCTATCTTTTTGAGGGCGAATATGTTTGCCCTGTAGTTGACCTCTGTGGGAAGCAGTCTGTGCCCTTTGCCGTGTCTTGGTAGAAAGGCCACCTCTTTTCCACCTATATCGGCTATGGTTATGGCGTCTGATGGCATGCCGAAAGGTGTGGGAACTTCCACCTCATGAAGTACCTTAACCCCTTCAATCTCGTAGAGGCCCGATCCTCCTATAACGGCTATCTTTGCCACCGGATTCCTCCTCATCTGAATTCAATGATGCGCACGTTAGAGACCTTGATCCTGTAGTTTCCAAGGGGCGTTTTCCCGTAGAAGAATTTGTCTGCATCCATCTCCATCTCAAAGACGGAGCCGTCTTTGAGGTAAAGGCGCACCTTCACCTTCCCTTTGGAGGTCTTTTCGCCAAATTCGGCCTTGTTGACCTTGTCAAAACTTACGGTGAAGGCTCCCTCGCCTTTGTACCCGGCAAAGTAGACCTGTCCCTCCCAGCTAAAAAAGTTTACTGAGACCTCCGTGCCCGTTTTGTCTATAACCTTAGCAGAGAAGTTCTTTTCTGGAACGGGTATACTTCTAAACTGTTCCAGTCCCCTGCCACCAAGCCCTAATAGTATAAAGGCGAGAAAACAAAGGGTGATAAGAGATGCCCATTTCTTCATTCAGCGCCTCCTTCTTCAGAACTCAATGACAGAGCCCACACTGCTTGGTGCAGCCCTGTTCCCAAACCTATTAGCTATCATACAGGAGGGATAGAATCCAGTGCAGTGGCAGGGAAGAACGAGTTCTGGCTCAAAGGAATCCAGCCCTTCAATGGTCTTTTCTATTGTCTCTTTGTCAAGGATACTGAGGTGAAAGCCGCCTATGACTGCCAGTATCTTTTCCCCAGTTATATTGTGCATGTGCTTCACTATGTTGACGATACCTGGGTGGGAGCAGCCTGATATGACAACGAGTCCTTTGCCCTCAACCAATACTCCAATTGCCTGCTCGTCTATAAAGAGATCTTGTACCTCTTTGCCGTCTTTGATCACCCTCGCTGCTGGCCAGGGACGCTCAAATTCTGTGGTCCTCTCTATCTCTCCAGATATCAGGAAGAAGTTGTTGACCACCGTGGGTATCCTCTCCTCAACCCATATAACACCTTTATCTTCTATCTCCTTCTTGTCAAACTTCCAGGGCCCCTTCTTTCCTGCAGGGGTGACCACCAATTTTGGATAGAATACATCGGGGTGGGTGTACACCGTTAAGGGCTTTTTTCTTTTCTCTGCTAAACCTGCCAGTCCTCCAAAGTGATCAAAGTGTCCATGGGTGAGAAATGCTGCTTCTATGCTGTCGGGCTCTATTCCTAAGGATTCCATGTTG
>JALWBK010000244.1 GCA_027037155.1 bacterium
TCTGAAGTTTTTTGGTTTTATAAACTGGTCTACCTTTGTTTATTGTACCTGCTATTTCTTGCTTTTGTCAATAATGCGTTTTATCTCCTTTTCCGGCCTGTATCCCACATACATCTTACCGTTATAGATCCACGTAGGAGTGCCTCTAATACCCAGTTTGACTGCCTCCTTCTCGTCCCTACTTATCCTCTTCTCTATAGCTTTTCTGTCACACTTCACAGCCTTGGAAGGCTTCTTTCCTTCAAGTATGTAATCGTAATAGGCTTTGTTCCCATGAGCCTCCCTGATGCACTCAGCCTCAATAGCCTTCTCCCTTGCCTTCTCCCCGTGCACGATGAAGTACTTGGGATAGAAAGCTATCTCGCCCTTTTGCTCCATATCCCTTAAGGTGGCAAGCTCTCTTTTACAGAAGGGGCAGGTGGGGTCAAAGTAAAGAACTATGGCAGGCGCATCCTTCTTCCCTATCCTCGGGGTCCCCTTCAGGTCTATGGCAGACATATCAACCTTCCTAGGCGCAGGCGGTTTCAAGTAACCCTTCTTCTTCCCAATCTCCACCACTACGTTCTCTGGTCTCTTTGTATCCTCAACCTTCAGGATCGTCCCCAAAACCACATACTTACCATCCTCGCTAACCACTATGCTACCGACCCTCTCACCTGTTTTCAGAAACACAACATACAGCCCCTTTATAGGCAGAGGCTCAACCCCCATTATCTTTGCCTTTCCGTTTACGATCTTTTTCACCTTTGCGGTTACCGCTGGTGGGACCTTGGCAAAAGAACCCACAGTCAAACCCAGAACCAAAAAGAGTGCCAAAACGTATCTCATTCGCTACCTCCAGAAAGTTTTTGTCTCTGCTTTTATAAGATAGCCGTTTGACTAAGGCAAGCTATAGCGCTACTTCTTAAGAGCCATGAGCGCAGATGTCAAAAGAGAGATACGGGCAGGATTCACCACCTTCATCACCATGGCGTACATCATCTTCGTCAACCCTCAAATCCTCTCCGAAGCAGGTATGCCCAAAGAAGGAGTGTTATTTGCCACATGTGTGGCTTCTGCAGTGGCTACACTTATTATGGGGCTTTACGCTGGTTATCCCTTTGCTTTGGCGCCGGGTATGGGACTAAACGCGTATTTCACCTACGGCGTTGTCAAGGGGATGGGCTTTTCCTGGCAGGTGGCACTTGCGGCAGTTTTTGTGGAGGGAATAATATTCATCCTCCTCACCCTATCTAAAGTTCGCTCCTACATAATAAACGCCTTTCCCCGATGCATACAGAACGCTACACCTGTAGGCATAGGACTGTTCATTGCCCTCATCGGGATGAAGCAGGCAGGATTCGTGAAGTCCTCCTCCGCCACACTGGTCACCTTAGGAGACCTAAAAAGCTACGAGGCGTTCGTCTCCTTTTTAGGACTGATAGGCGCAGCCGTTTTGCTTTCAAGAGGAGTCAAAGGAGCGTTACTTGCTGTAATATTAGGGATAACCGGTATCTCCATAGCCCTCGGCAAGATCCATCTGCCCTCAAAAATGGTGGGCTTCCCGAATCCCTCAAGCACTTTCATGAAGATGGATCTACATCAGATCACCAACTTTGCCTTTTGGAAGGCTGTAATAGCATTCCTTTTCGTGGATATGTTTGACACCCTGGGTACCCTCTCGGCAGTGGGTACTCTTGGAGGATTCATGGAGGACGGCAAGCTTCCTAAAGTCAAGGAGGCCTTAATGGCAGACGCCATCGGAACCACTTTGGGAGCAGCGCTTGGCACCTCCACCGTCACCACCTATATAGAGAGCGCCGCAGGAGTAGCAGAGGGTGGAAGAACAGGACTAACCGCCTGTGTTGTAGCCGTACTGTTCTTGGTCTCTACGGTGCTCTATCCCATTGCCACAATAGTACCGGGATACGCCACCGCCCCGGCCCTCATCATAGTTGGAATTCTCATGACCACAAATGTTTCCTCCATCAACTGGAACCGCATGGACGAAGCCTTCCCCGCATTCCTGACCATGTTTTTCATGCCAGCAACCTACAGCATCGCCAACGGACTCGCCGCAGGATTCATAACCTACCCCATAGTCAAGTTACTGGCTGGCAAGGGCGATGAAGTAAGTCCAGTGTTATGGATACTGTGCATAGCCTTTTTGATGAAGATCGTTTTAATGTGAAGGTAAGATGAAGAGGTTTATACGGAAAAACTATCTCCTGCTGTTAGGAATAGCCCTTACACTTTTATCGTGGTACCTGCTCTCACCCAAGGAGTCCACAAGCTATAACGCCCTGATCAACCGAGCCTTTCTCGGAATAGGATGTTCCATAGCAGCGGCCATCTGCATGCTGGTCTGGATTTGGAGAAGGTAGATGGGAACTGTCTTTAAGCTTTTTGCCGTATCACCTCCTGGTCTTGAGGAAATCACCTTAGAAGAGCTCAAGAGACTGGGAATAACTGGTAAGTTGACGAAAGGTGGAGTGGAGTTCAAAGGAGAGCTCATTGATATCTACCGCTGCAACCTCTGGCTTCGCACGGCAAACAGAATACTGGTGAGGGTTGCAAGGTTCAAAGCCACAACTTTTAGAGAATTGGTGGAAAGGATCAGCCGCTATCCATGGGAGATATACATAAACGAAAAGACCCCCATCAAAATCAGGGTAACATCCAGACGTTCAAAGCTCTATCACACCAAAGCCATAGCTGAAAGGATCATGGAAGGGATATCAAAGAGGGTAAAATTCACGCCAGTTTCAGCACAAACAGAAGAGGAGGGAGAAAGCCTCATAGTACGCGTTGAGAAGGACTTTTTCACGGTGAGCGTCAACAGCTCGGGTACCATGCTGTACAAGAGGGGATACAGGAAGGATGTGGGAGAAGCTCCATTAAGGGAAACCTTCGCTGCTGCCATGCTCCTCATAGCAGGGTACAACGGCGAAAAACCTCTCATAGATCCTTTTTGCGGATCGGGTACCATACCCATTGAGGCAGCCCTTATCTGCACCAACACACCTCCGGGCATGTACAGAGGCTTTGCCTTTGAAAGCTGGCGGATACATTCGCCGTCTCTCTGGGAGGAAGCCAAGAAAGAGGCAAAATCCAAAATGAAAGGCTGTTCAGCCCCCATATACGGCTTTGACCTGAACTCCAAGGTTCTCAAATCAGCCGCTGAAAATGCCTCAAGAGCCAAGATGAACAGCTTCATAACCTTCAAAAGGGCGAGCTTCCCCAGCCTGAAGATGGAAGAGGCCTACATTGTCACCAACCCACCCTACGGCATAAGAATTCCCATAAAAGACACGGAAAACCTATACAGGAAGCTTGGAGACTGGGTAAGACAAAACTTCAAAAGAGCCAAAGTGGTACTGCTTAGCCCACTTCCCCGATACGTAAAAGCAACCAAACTGCCCCTTAAAAGGATCACCTCCTTCTCCCACGGTGGCATAAGAGTTGGCGTGTATGTGGGAGATGTTGAGTAAAAATCTCTGCCTCTCTATTGAAATAAGCCCCCCTTTCTGCATAAAGATAACCCAGAAACCCACAGGTTCCCACAGCATGAAGAGGTGGATTTATACTATCATATTAATTTTCGCTTTAGTTGCCGCCAACACCGTCTTTGCCGAAGACTGCACTCTCAGTGTTGAAAACGGCATAAAGTTCTTCGTCTCCTCCCTTAAAGACAAGATGGTTGTTGCAGTTCATGGTGGACTCTCATCTATGGAAGAGAGCTATAGATTCTGCAAAAAGCTTCTTGATGTCATTCCGTCCGAATACGGTATAGTCTCTGTGGACTACTCCTTCTCCCCCTTAGGAGACAAAGAGGTGGAAGATGTGGTGCTTACCGCCCAGTGGCTTAAAAAAAAGGGAGTCAAAAGCATCGGATTGTTAGGGGTAAGCCATGGCGCCTACATTGCCCTACTTGCGGGACTTTACATAAAACCCGATTACGTTATTGACGTTGCCGGCCCAACAGAGATGCAGCTGATGTACGCTCACTTTAAGAGACACCCCGAAATCTTCAAGAACTGGATAAAGGTGGTTGAGCTAACCAAACAACAGTGCCTTGGAAACGAAACAGATGAAAAGACGTGTCTCATGAAGATCTCCCCAGCAAGCTACGCAGGCTTCATGAATTACCCCATACTCATAATCCACGGCAACTTAGACACTGTGGTCCCCATCAACCAAAGCTTGCTCCTGTACAAAAAATTGCTTACATTTAAGAACAAGAACACATGGTTTGTATCGTACCCAATTGATCATTACATAGATCTTGCTCAGGATCCTGTTAAGACCATAATACAGCTCTTCCTGAAGCGTTACGGAGGAGGCGATGGAGTGCTTAAAGGCAATCCTGACCAGACGCAGCATAAGGCACTACCAGAACAAAGAGGTGGAGAAGGAAAAGATTGAAAAGATCCTTGAAGCTGCCCACTGGGCACCCTCTGGCAAGAACAACCAGCCCTGGCGATTCGTGGTAATCACCGACCGACAGATAAGGGAGAAATTGGCAGAACTCACGGTATCTGGAAGGATTATACGCGAAGCACCTGTGTCAATTGCTGTCTTCCTTGACACAGAGGTCTCCTATCACAGGGAGAAGGATATACAAGCCATTGGTGCCTGCATCCAAAACATGCTGCTTGCCGCCCATTGCCAGGGATTAGGCAGTGTATGGCTGGGAGAGATCCTAAAAAATGCAGAAAAGGTGAAAGAGATCCTTGACATTCCGGAACATCTTGACTTTATGGCTCTTGTAGCTATCGGTTATCCTGCAAGAGAGGGTAGATCCACAAGAGTACCCCTTGAAGACGTGGTTCTCAAATGGATTTAAAAGGAGGGGTGGCCGAGTGGACGAAGGCGGGTGATTCGAAATCACCTGACCGGCGATGAGCCGGTCCGTGGGTTCGAATCCCACCCCCTCCGCCACTAAAGATCCTTAAATCTCAAAGGAGTGAATCGGAGGAACAAAGATGGGAGAGGTGGAACACTTGGAGCAAGAGAACAACAACGTAACGCCGGAAACCGTCGAGCTCAACATGCAGGAACTTAAAAGAATGACCGTTTCTAAGCTCATCAAGCTTGCCAAGGAGCTCGGTATATCCGGTGTCTCTGGAATGAGGAAGCAAGAGCTCATCTTCAAGATCCTTGAAGCTCAAGCGCAAAAGAGTGGATACGCTTTCGGTGAGGGAGTGCTGGAGATCCTGCCCGATGGCTTTGGTTTCTTAAGGTCTGCCTCTTACAACTACCTACCGGGACCCGACGACATATACGTATCCCCATCGCAGATAAGGAAGTTCGGCTTAAAAACCGGAGATCTTGTCTCAGGCATGATCCGTCCCCCCAAAGAGGGAGAGAAGTACTTTGCACTGCTCAAGGTAGAAGCGATAAATGGTGAGCCACCCGACAAGGCAAAGGAACGCATACACTTTGACAACCTAACCCCTGTTTTCCCCAACGAGAGGCTAAAGCTTGAAACGGTGCCCGAGGAGCTCTCAACCCGTGTTATTGACCTCATCACCCCCATAGGTAAGGGACAGAGAGGCCTGATTGTGGCACCTCCGAGAACTGGAAAGACCGTTCTCCTTCAGAAGATAGCCAACGCCATCGCCACTAATCACCCAGAGGTCCACATCATAGCCCTCCTAATAGGAGAGAGGCCGGAAGAGGTAACCGACTGGCAGAGAAACGTCAAAGCAGAGGTGATAAGCTCCACCTTTGACGAGCCCGCTTACCGCCACGTACAGGTGGCAGAAGTAGTTATAGAAAGGGCAAAACGTATGGTGGAATACGGAAAAGATGTGGTTGTCCTACTTGACAGCATAACCCGCCTAACAAGGGCCTATAACTACCTGGTCCCATCTTCCGGTAAGGTGATGTCAGGTGGTATTGAAGCTTTGGCCCTTGAAAAGCCCAAAAAGCTCTTCGGTGCAGCGAGAAACATTGAAGAGGGGGGAAGCCTCACCATACTGGCAACAGCCCTTATAGAAACCGGAAGCCGTATGGATGACGTGATATACGAAGAGTTCAAGGGAACAGGCAACATGGAACTCCACCTGCTTAGAGCCCTCGCAGACAAGAGGATCTTCCCCGCCATAGACATATCCAAGTCCGGAACGAGAAGGGAGGAACTTCTGCTACAGGAGTTTGAACTCAAGAGGATATGGATACTCAGAAGGGTTCTTGCCACTATGAATCCCGTTGAGGCAATGGAGTTTCTCCTAAGCAAGCTCAGAAACACCAAGAACAACAGGGAATTCTTGGAAGCCATGAGCAGCTGATAATGCCCACCGTCACCATACTTCCCGCAAACGAAAAGGTAGAATGCTCACAGGAAACTGAGCTCAAAGAGGTATTAAAAAGTTACATAGCTTTCCCCTGTGCTGGTAGTGGCGTCTGTGGCGGATGCCGTATCAGATTTTTGGAAGGCGCTCCTGAAGCCACCCCTTCCGAAAAAAGGCTCCTTAGTCCTGATGAGATTAAGGAAGGAATAAGGCTGGCCTGCCAGCATCGTATCACCTCAGATTGCACAGTGCTCGTACCCCAAAGCCTACCCAAACACCCCCCTCAGCTACACATGCCACAAACAGCCTTTCCCATAGACCAACCAATTCCCATTGACGAAGGATACAGCGCCGTTGATGTGGGCACATCAACGGTTTACATGCTCATAAAGAAGGGCAAAAGCGAAAAGATTGTGAGCTTCTGGAATCCCCAACACCTGTGGGGAAGCGAC
>JALWBK010000245.1 GCA_027037155.1 bacterium
CTTGTGAAAGTTATAACATTTGATCAGAATAATGTGATGAAAGGAGGTGATAGGGAGGTTGTCAAAGGGTATGTTCAAAAACCAAAAACTCTCAGGAGGGATAGGAATGAGCAGGAAGTTTTCTTTGCTTCTTTCTCTTTGCTTCCTGGTGTTTCTGGTAGTTGGCTGCCAGAACGCCGAGCAAATTAAGAAGTCAGTGGACAGGGAAAGGTTGCCCAAGTTTGCCGAAGGTGCGACTTATGTGGGCTCCGAAGCCTGCGCTGACTGCCACGACGAGTTGGCAGAAAAGTTTAAGGACAACATCCACGCCAAAATCGCTGACTTTGAAACCAAACCTTCTATGGTAACCAAAGGCTGTGAAGCGTGCCACGGACCTGCCAGCAAACACGTTGAAGAGGAAGATCCTTCACTCATCGTCAACCCTGCAAAGCTCAAGCCCGAGCAGGCCAACGCCATCTGTCTTCAGTGCCATACCGATGGAGAGCTCATGGACTGGCACGGATCTGAGCACGATCTTAACAACGTAGCCTGCACAAGCTGTCACACCATCCACGGTGAGCAGGACAAAGTGGCAGCAAGAGACAAACTTGGTTACAGACACAAGTACCAAGGAGACAAGCTCCTTAAGAAACCCGAACCCGATCTATGCTTCACATGCCACAAGGACGTTTTAGCTCAGACAAGGTATCCAAACCACCATCCAGTGAAGGAAGGGAAGCTTGTATGCTCCGACTGCCACAATCCCCATGGTTCTGAAGTGAGCCCACTTCTTAGGACAGAAGAAAACAAGAACGAACTTTGTCTGCAGTGCCACCAGGATAAAAGTGGTCCCTACACCTTTGAACACGCCCCTGTTGTTGAGGATTGTACAATCTGCCACACACCCCATGGCTCGGTTGCAGACAATCTCTTGAAGCAAAATGAACCTTACCTTTGCATCCAGTGTCACGGGTTACACTTCCACAGTGCAATAGTACCAGACACCCAGTGGCTGGAAGCTCACAATGCAACAGGTGGTCCAATAGTTACCATGCCTGAGGCTCACTCCATGCAAAAAGTTATGACCACAAAGTGCACTGAGTGCCATTCTGCTATACACGGATCCGATTTACCGTCACTTGCCGCACCCGGTGGTGGAAGCAGACTAACCAGGTAATAGGAGGGTAAACCATGAGAAAGGGATGGCTGGTATTACTTATACTTTGTTTCTTAACGTCCTTGGGATTAGCTGCTGAGAAGTACGCAAAAATTGAAGTGGCACCGGGATACACTTTTGCCGGAACCAACGATGAACAGAATAAAGTATCAGAGTTCACATCCACAAGATCCCAAGCAACCCCCGAGGTAAAAGGCGAAATAAAACTCGGCGCTTTTGAAGCAAACGGCTACTTCTATTACAGAGACAAAGACGAAAAAGAGTGGAATGTGGAAGCCGATTTTGGAAGAATATTCAGAGTTGATTATGGATATAACGGATTCATCCACAGACTCCAGCATGACAGATTGTATGCAGACGAACCCCGCTTCCCCAAAAACATCCCTCCTAACAACATAAACAACGGTCTGGTAGCCTTTAATCCATTCTGGAGAACGAATCCTGATTTACATCTTGCTGGCGCTCAGATGGTTGCTGCAGATGACCTTGATGCCGGTAGAGATTACCAAATAGTAAGAAGAGAACAGGAAATATCCGGTAAGTTTCAGCTTCCCATGTTCCCCTATGTGATCTTGAGGGCCAAAGCCAAAGAGGAAAGGGAATTCGGCTGGCGCCAGCACACTCTTATGACAGGAAAATGTACCCCATGTCATATTGTTGGAACTGGAAGGAGAATCAACCAGTACACAAGAGACTTCACAGTAGGAGCTACAATAAAATATGGCATAGTTACAGTTGATTACTCTCACCTATGGAGACACTTTGATAATCAAGCTGGAAATCCCACAATTCAATTTGATTATGTAATGGCTCCTGAAGAGGAAACCTACATATTTAATCCCAGACTTCTTTATGATAGCCAGTATGACTACGAAACATTCTTCTCTGGTGGAGGATTTATCCCAACAAACATTGAAAGAAGACCTTATGCTGAGATTCCCGATATAGACAAACAAACAGACAAACTGAAGGTTAGAGTAGATCTTCCCTATAGAACCACTCTCTACAGCTCTTTTGTTTACAGCAGCGTGGAAAACTCCTACACGGACAAAGACTATGACACCACTGTTTACGCTCTCAGAATTACAACAAGACCCACGAGAAACCTAACTCTCAGCCTAAGAGGTAAATATTACACCATAGACAACGATGACGTAACCGTGCGCCTTGAAAAATATTCAAACGATGAATCCTTAGATCCTATCTATCAGAGCTGGGGAGCCACAGATGCATCTTCTTTTGACTATGTTAGAAAGTCCAACATGGACAGAGATGTATGGGAAGGCGGTATAGACATTAAATATGTCCTCAGCAAGTATTACTTCAGAGCAGGCTACACCTACACTTATATTGATAGAGATCATGACATCTGGAAGGAGTATCTCCACAAAGATGAAGTCAACCTATTGCAAGATGAAAGTTTCCTCTTGGACGACACCACAAAGATCCACAAAGTGAAGCTTACTTTTGGTGGACATCCACTGTCTAATCTCAACTTCAGGCTGACTTACAAATACGAACACCAACAGGATGAATTTGCAAATGCCAACGGCATAGGATTTAAAGACAACTTCAACCTATACGGCCTACCAGGCGGAGTGCCTTATTACGCTATTTTCAGAAATAGAAACAGAAAATACGATGCTTCCAATGTGCCCACAGATGTTCACGACGTCAAATTAGTTGCTGACTGGACGCCCATTAACCAGATCACTGCAAGTGTAAATCTTGGTTACAAGTATCAGAAGAACGACGACTCTGATTGGGAAGCTGATACCTATGTAGCTGGACTTAATCTGCTAATTCTTCCTATGGAAAAACTCACTGTCAACCTTGGTGCTAACTATGAATACTCTACTTATGAGACCAGAATGTGTGTTGATCTTTTCGGTGGCTGAGGTGGCCACAGCTTCGTGGCCCAGGCTGGGTCACTCTGTGATAAGGTTGACTACGACATTGATAACTTTGTGGCTTATGCAAGCATTGACTATCAGCTTCTTGAAAACTTGAAGCTCTTTGCCGACTTTAGCTACACCTGGTCCAAGGCTGAAGCGGACAATCCTCACTTCGGTAACCCCTGGGATGTGATAACCAACTACGGTGGTACTGAAGATGATCCACATCCAAGCTACACATCTACTTACGATCCTTGGTTTGTCATCACCTACACCAACGACATGGACGACATGAAGGACTGGTATGACTTGGAGTACGAAATCTATGAAGTCTCTGGTGGATTCGAGTGGCAGATCATGAAGAACCTCTCCGTAAAGGCAGTAGGAACCTACAGGAAGTTTGAGGACAAGGAAGAGTACCTCTACGAGGATACTGACGGAGAGGCTTACACCATCAACACCAGTCTCATTTGGCGCTTCTAAGTCTCCTACCTCCTTTTACCAATAAAAAGCCGCCCCAGCTGGGGCGGCTTTTTAGTTTCCAGCAAGCACCTGCTTTAATCTCTCGGTAAGAGCCATCGCTTCATCAAAGGGCCTCTCCCAAACGTTCCTTCCAAAGTTAAACCCAGCAACTCCTGCCTTAACGCACAGTCTTGCCTTCTCAAGCAGAGCCTCTTCATCTCCCTTTTCACCACCTGCTATGATAACAGGAACCCCACAGGCTGAATCTATCACCTTCTTTATAGCCTGAAATTCATCCATCTCCTTTACGATACTCCTGTAGGGCTCAGGCATCTCAACGGCCCTTTTGATGTCAAGCTTGGGAATGTTCAACTTAATAACGTCAGCCCCCACCTCCACTGCCACTCTGGCAGCATAATCCACAGCATAGAGGCTGTCCTTTCCACCCTTCATCTCCACATACCTGCCACGGGGATACGCCCAAACAATCACCGGTATTCCCAACCTCTCAGCCTCCCTTCTAACCTCCATAAACTGCCTTATGTCCTCAAACTGTTTGGGAGTTCCCACGTAAAGAGTGTAGCCAATGGCATCTGCCCCAAGACGCACCGCATCCTCAACCTTAGCCACCAGAGGAGAAAGCGCTTCATCGTCAGGGGGTATGTTCGTTTTGCCGTTGAGCTTCAAAACCAAAGGCACCTGTCCCGAGAACCTGCTCAAAAACTTTTCTGCCAGTCCTATATGCATCACTATGGCAGAGTACCCACCTTCAAGGGCTATTTTTATCTGATAGTCTGGGTGAGCCGACTCTGGATTGTCAAAAAAATCGGAAGGACCATGCTCAAGCCCCTGATCTATGGGCAAAAGCATGGCTTTTCCAGGAACCACCCCTTTCTCGTAAAATATTCTGTAGAGCCTTGCCCTTTTACCCATGGGATAAACGGACAAATCCATCATGATCCCACCTCCTCAAAACCTTTTCTCCATAACCACAACATGCCTGGGACACTCCTGCGCACAGATTCCACAGCCCTTACAATGTTCCGCATCCACTTCTAGCAAGCAACCATCATCTATGATTATTGCCACATCAGGACAGAAGAGCCAGCAAACCCCACAGCCGTTACAGTACCCGCAGGAAAAGCAACGCGCTATCTCATTAAGCACATCTCCCTTTGAAGAGATCTTCACAATCGCACTTGCTTTACTGAAGTACGCGGTGTTAAGCACATCGTAAGTAACTACCTCATTCCTCTTCCTGATTGGCAAAGGCTCCTGCAACCCCAAAAGCAAAAAGGCGATGTTTCTTCCATGGGCAATTGCCTCTGCCACTGTTGTAGGTCCATTAACCACATCCCCACAGGAAAAGGCATCCCACGAAAACTCAGCCTCCTGTCCCACTGCCGCCACCACGTAATCGGCCTTTAAGCACTCAGGATCTCCCACAATCTCAACCTCTTTCAGACCGTCTCTTTCTCCAACCACCCTACAAGGCGCAAGCTCCAAGACATACCCGCCATCCTGTTTATCTATGGCAAGCACCGCAGTAGAATCCTTAACAACAATGCCTTCCCTTCTTGCCTCCTCCAGCTCTTCAGGTATAGCCGGCATCTCATCCCCTTTTTCCACACACACAACCGTCACAGAACAGCCACTTTTAACAAGTACCCTTGCCGCATCAACGGCAACATTACCACCACCTATGACAACGGCTCTACCTCGCTTCAACTCTAAAGCTCCTCTATTGTACCTCCTTAAAAGCTCCACCCCAGAAATAGCATGCTCAAATCCCCGAATCGGAAGGGATCTTGACTTGGTCAAACCTACAGCCGCAATAATGGCATCGTACTCCTTCTTTAGAGGCTCAAGCTCATCGGGCAAAACCTTGTGACCAACCTTAAAATCCACCCCAAGACGCTCAAGCCTCTCAATGGCCTTATTCAAATACAGCTTTTCCAACCTGAAAACGGGAATACCCCAGTAGAGCACACCACCGGGATGATCCATCTCTTCAAAGATAGTCACCTTGCAACCGTAGAGGGAAAGATACCATGCCGCTGAAAGTCCCGCAGGACCAGAGCCAATAATAGCCACCCTCTTTGATGAGAAGGAACTCACAGGGGGAAACAGATCCTCCTCAAGAACAACATCCCCAAGATAGCACTCCACCGTCCTTATACTCACAGGCTCATCCAAATCACCCCTGTTACACTGAGTTCTGCAGAATTGAGGACATACCCTTCCAGTGATAAAGGGAAGGGGATTATACCTCAAAAGCTCTATAGCAGCATCCCTCCAATTTCCCCGCAGACATAGGTTGTAAATGGCAGGAATATCTATGCTCAAGGGGCAGGCACCAATGCAGGGAGAAAGAGCGTTGGCAAAAACAGGTTGAAACTGACTCCACACCCCAGTCTTTATCTCTCTCGTGCTCTTGGTGGAAACGAGCAACTCTAACCGCATTCTTTCACCTCGTCATAAGCTCTCCTAACAGCGGTAAGGTTCTTCTCAAGATTGACCGACACAAGCTCTCTAATTGCCTCCTCCACACCCTCTATACCCACCAATCCAGTAACACGGGCAAAGGCACCCACCATAGCGGTGTTCACAAGAGGATAGGATATACTGCCTAAACCAAGATCAACGGCAATCTTCACCGCATCAACGGTGAAGAGTCTTCCCAATGACACGGGAACCTCACCTTTAGTGTTCACGATCACCGTACCGCCCTTCTTCAATCCAGAAAACACGTCAATATCGCTAAAGAGCGTATCGTCAAGCACCATCACCACATCGGGAGAAACCACGCCACACCGCAGAAGAATCCTCTCCTTATCTGCTCTGACAAAGGCGGCTATAGGGGCACCCCTTCTTTCTGCACCAAAAGTAGGAAAAGACTGAACCCACCACCCCTCTTTGAAAAGGGCAAGGGCGATTAACCGAGAGGCAAGCACCACCCCCTGCCCGCCTCTTCCCAAGATCCTCACCTCAACCATACATCCCTCCCCTATTCATAATACCACCGCCTCTTTTCATAGGCAAAACGGCGATGTAGGATATGGTAAAACCTTTGGGAGGGTAAGCCATGAAGGTGAACGGCATTGAGATCCACTTTGTGGGAAAGCTAAAAGACGATATCGTTCTTTTTGTGCACGGAGCGGGAAATAATGTGGAAGTCTGGAACGATCTCTTTACACATCTTACCATC
>JALWBK010000246.1 GCA_027037155.1 bacterium
AAGGTGAAGGAAGACCCATCTAAGCCCAAGTACTACTGCCTTGAGATGTTCCCTTATCCATCAGGTAGAATACACATGGGCCACGTCCGCAACTACTCCATAGGAGATGTGGTGGCCAGATTTATGCGGATGAATGGCTACAATGTGCTTCACCCCATAGGCTGGGACGCCTTCGGACTACCTGCCGAGAATGCTGCTATTAAACATGGGGTACATCCAGCCAAGTGGACCTACGACAATATAGAGTACATGAAAAAACAGTTGAAAAGGCTGGGCTTTTCCTACGACTGGGACAGGGAAATAGCCACCTGTGACGAGGAGTACTACAAGTGGGAGCAAAAGATCTTTATAGAAATGCTTGAGAAGGGGCTCGTTTACAAAAGCAAATCTCCCGTTAACTGGTGTGAACAGTGCCACACCGTTCTTGCCAACGAACAGGTGGTAGGAGGCAAATGTTGGCGCTGCAACAGCGAAGTGGTGACAAAGGAACTGGAGCAGTGGTTTTTCAAGATCACAGACTACGCCGACGAGCTACTTGAGGGACTTAAAAAGTTAAAAGGCAAGTGGCCCGAAAGGGTGCTTGCCATGCAGGAAAACTGGATTGGCAAGTCTCAGGGTGCAGAGATTGAGTTCAAGATAGAGGGACTCGACAAGACCATAAAGGTCTTCACCACAAGACCAGACACCGTTTACGGCATAACCTTTATGAGCATCGCTCCAGAACATCCCCTGGTGGATGAGCTTATAAAGATGCACCCGGAGTACGAAAAGGTGAAACAGGAAGTGGAAAGACTCAGAAAACAGCCAAAATCGGCCCGTCTGCTTGAGGAGTTTGAAAAGGAAGGCGTCTTTACAGGAGCCTACTGTATCAACCCCTTCACTCAGGAGAAGGTGCCCATCTTCGTGGCAAACTTCGTGATCTTTGAGTACGGAACAGGAGCGGTCATGGCAGTTCCCGCCCACGACCAGAGGGACTTTGAGTTCGCCAAAAAATACAATCTGCCCATAAAGGTAGTCATCCAACCAGAGGGGAAAGAGCTGAAGCCTGAGGAGATGACAGAGGCCTACGAAGAGCCTGGCATAATG
Source organism: bacterium (assembly GCA_027037155.1). Lineage (GTDB taxonomy): Bacteria > Thermosulfidibacterota > Thermosulfidibacteria > Thermosulfidibacterales > Thermosulfidibacteraceae > Thermosulfidibacter. The sequence continues at coordinate 1,087 of JALWBK010000246.1, forward strand.
GTAAATTCCGGACCCTTTACGGGAATGCCCAGCGAGGAAGGAAAGAAGGCTGTGATAAAGTATATGGAAGAGAAAGGCTTTGGTAGAAGCACCGTAACTTACAGACTGAGGGACTGGCTCATATCCAGGCAGAGGTACTGGGGCACCCCCATTCCTGTAGTGTACTGCGACAAGTGTGGCATAGTACCCGTACCCAAAGAGGAGCTTCCGGTAAAGCTGCCCAAAGACGCTCCCTTCACTGGAGTGGGGAACCCGTTGGAGCAGGTGGAAGAGTTTGTCAACACCACATGCCCCAGATGCGGCGGTCCCGCAAGAAGAGAAACGGACACCATGGACACCTTTGTTGAATCCTCCTGGTACTTCTTCAGGTTCTGCTCCCCCAAATGCGATACAGCACCCTTTGACAAAGAGGCCACTTCCTACTGGATGCCAGTAGACCAGTACATCGGCGGGATAGAACACGCAGTGCTGCACCTGCTTTACTCGAGGTTCTACACCAGGGTGCTAAGAGACCTTGGATACACCGACATAGACGAGCCCTTCAGCGCGCTCCTCACCCAGGGAATGGTACTGAAAGACGGCAGAAAGATGTCCAAATCCGCAGGCAATGTGGTGGATCCTGATGACATGATAAAGAAGTATGGTGCCGACACGGTAAGGCTCTTCCTGCTCTTTGCAGCACCTCCCGAAAAGGATCTTGAGTGGAACGACCAAGGCATTGAGGGATGCTACCGCTTCCTCAACAGGGTGTGGAGGCTCCTTTCGGAACACACAGAGGAGCTGAAGGAAGCAAAGGGAACATTCTCCTACGATGGCCTGTCGGACCCTGGCAAAAAAGCCGTTAGACTGACCCATAAGCTCATCAAGAAGGTCACAGAGGACATAAAGGCCTTTAAGTTCAATACGGCTATTGCAGCCTTTATGGAGTACATAAATGAGATTCAGGAGATAGAGGGAAGTATAAAATGGAAGGACGAAAACGAGAGGAAGGCACTCAGAGACTGCTTTGAAAAGGTAGCGCTGGTAATCTCTCCCTTTGTTCCCCATTTCGCCGATGAGATATGGGAAATGCTGGGCAACGAAGGGTTTACACTGAATCAAAAGTGGCCTGAGTACAACGAAAAGTGGACAAAAGACGAAACCATCAACCTTGTGATACAGGTAAACGGAAAGGTAAGGGCACAGATGGAAGTTCCTCCCGGATTATCCAAGGAAGAGCTTGAAAAGAAGGCCATAGCCAACGAGAGAATACAAAAATGGATCGAAGGCAAAAAAATAGTCAAAGTTATTGTAGTTCCAGACAGACTTGTTAACATAGTGGTAAAATAGGAAACATCTGGAGGGGAGGGATGAACAGCATTGATCTCTTTCACGAAGTCCTTAAAGGAATGACTGAAGAGGTGTATCTTGAAGAGATACTTTCAAATATCATGTTCTTTTTAAGAACCAACTACAGGCCCCAATCCTGTGCCGTAATACTCTTCAAAGATGGACTCAAGGTCAAGATATCAAGGGGACTTTCCTACACGTTCATAAAAGAGCTTCACAAAGAGGGGAAGCACCCCCTAATTGAGTTCATCAAAAAGAAGGGTAAAATCACTATCATAAACGAAGAGCATCCCGTCTATCCTACATCTATGGAACATCCTTACAAAACCATGGTTCTTCTGCCCCTGAAAGAGGAAGGGGAAATCACAGGAATGCTCTTCATGGACTTCTCCAAGGAGAAGAGCTTCACAGAAGAGGAGATGAAGTTCTTAGAAACCCTCAGCTACCTTATATCCGTTGCCATCTTCTATTACGAAGAACTTGATCGACTGTACGATCTCATCAACTACGACGCCCTTACAGGGGTTTACAACTTCAAACACTTCCACGAGCTTCTCTTTACCGAGGTCCAGAGGGCAGACGATACGGGCCATCCCTTTGCCATGGCACTTTTTGCCATTACGGGGCTTAAGGAAGTAAACGACAAGTACGGGCACATTGCCGGTGACGAGCTGTTAAAGAGTGTAGCAGAGCTGATTAGCAAAAAGATACGAACCTTTGATATCATAGCGAGATACGCCGCCGCAAAGTTCGTAGTGGTATTTCCCGAAGCCACCAAGGACTGGGCTCAGAAGGTGGCTCAAGATGTTATAAAGGAGTTCAATGGGAGCGAGTGGGCAAAGTTAGACGCCAACGTTTACCTTGATATAGGCATCGTAGGTTATCCAGAGGATGCAGACAACGAAAAGACCCTTCTGAACCGTCTTGAAGAGTGCGTACACGAAGCAAAAAGGACCAAAGGAAGCAACATCGTGGTGTGGCCCTTCAAATAAAGAGACGGGGCTGGGTTTGAACCCAGCCCCGTTCAGCTAAAAGAGTGTCCCATTCTTTAGAGAGATCACTATACCAAGAACAGCCACCACAACGAACCACACAACGGGAAGCGCAGCAGCTATCTTTCCAAAGCCGTCAAGTTCCTTGAGCTCCAAGGGCTCCTCAGAAGTGCTCTTTCCAAGCTTGTAAACCACCGCAATAGGATAGGCTATTACCAAAAGTCCCATGACAAAAGTGACAAAGAAAAGCACGGTGCTTCCCACACTCATACTCATCTTGTAGGCGTATAGATTGTAACCCTGCTTGGTCAGCAGCGTGTATCTCAAAAACTCCCTCACAGCACTCATGAGAAGCACCGCCACAAAGGCGAAGAAGCCTGTGGAGAGGGCCTTACCAATGGGATCGCTCTGTACCTTAAAGAGGTATCCCACAAAGGCTGCCGCTGCCAAAACACCAACCAACGTTATGGGATGGAACATGAAGGAAGTGGGAGTGGTGAGCAGCCACCAAATGCCCGCAAGCCCCTGCAGACAGGAGGCGTAGAGTGCTATCTTCGCTCCGAGCTCGGCCACCCACTGGGTATAGCTGTCGCTGTACTTGCCCCTAAAGTACCATCCGTAAAGCATCATATAGACACCTGTAATGGCAAAGGACGGGAGTATAAAATGCAGAAAACGTGGAATCTCTATGGCATGCAACTTACTACCGGAAAGATCAACGTGCCCATTGGAAACAACCCAGGAGCTCCACTTCTCGGGATGTATTATCTGCACAGAAAGCGCATGGATAATTACAGCAGCAACAATTAGGGAAACAAAGCTCAAAAGTGCCCAGAACAGGCTCCCACCGTTCTCTCCCTTCCCAAGATAGAAGAGGTACGCAAAGCTGAAAGCCGCCGCTATAGCAACCAAGAAAATCAGAGTCCACCACGCTGAGAGATTACCCGACGTGTACCAGAAGGGATCGTATATCACCTGAACAAACAACAAAGGCGCAACTCCAAGCACTATAGCCAAAGAGGTCATTACGGTGTTGGCTCTGGCAAAGGCCCTTGAAAGCCTCAAAGAGTAATCACTCCCTTTTAACCTACCCCATATAGCTACAGCAGTTCCACCTATCACTACATTAACGCAGATAATGTGCAGGGCAAAAGTAAGTACCATAAGCACCTGAAAGATCACAGGGTAAAAGGGAACACCAAATACGTCCCTGATGCTATTCAAAACTCCCATAGCTGACCTCCCTTATTCATTTTCCTTGGCTATAGTGGCAAGATAGGCCGCAGCCGCCTCTTTTTCTTTATCCGTTCCCACAAAAGGCGGCATATAGGGATAATCGCCCAGGCTGTCCAGTACATCCTTTATCTCATCCTCCTCCATACCGCTCAAAAGCTTGGCAAGTGGCCTTATCAGACCGTTTCTCTTTATAGAGTGGCAACCGGAACACTGATGCGCCACCAACACCTTACCAATCTCTATCTTGTTTGCCTCCGTTATGGTTCTCATCTTCTTCGGCAGGTAGAACAGCCTGCTCATAAAGCCCTTCTCGTTAAGCTCCTCCACCTCTGCCTTAACTCCCTTAGCGGGAACATCCTTAGCTATCACCTGGCTGCTACCGTACATGAGCCCACCGATAATGTAGGGGCGCCTTACACCCTCTCTAAAGGCCTCTGCACCGCCGATGGCAAGGAAGAGCACAAACAGCATAGCTATACCAAGGGCCATGTTGGACATGGAAGGCTTGAGGTAACCGAAAACGAAGAAGTACAGAAAGAGCACCAAGCTAAAGACAGCACACACCACCAGCATGTTCTTGAGGTAAGGGAGGGTGTTAAAGGCGAGCTCCTTTGCCTCAGGAGGCAGCTTCATCAGGTACCATCCTCCAAAGACAGCTCCAGCCACAAGACCAGCCATGCCCCAAATAGAAGCGGTTTTTGTAACCTCCTCCCTAACCTGTACGTTAGAAACCCTTCTTGCAGCCACCATGGCATAGGCAGCTGCTATAGCGAACATAAATCCGGTTCTTGAAAATAGCTGGGGCCAGTAGGTGGAGTTGAAGAACCCATCAAAGAATCCACCTGTCTTGAACCAGGTATCTGGTGTAAGCATAAAGGCAAGAATACCTGTGATAATAACCATGCTTATCCAAGCACCCCAAGCGTAAATCCAACCTATCCTTATATGGTGCTGGGGACTAACCCTGTTGAGGGTGTAATAGTACGCGTAGATAGCTACGATCTCAATTATAAAGAATACCCACTCAGTGGCCCATCCCCACACGTAGTTGTGAATAAGTGCCGAAATAGCCCTGGGAGCCGCAACGGCCGCCGAGAACCATATCCCCACTCCCGTGATGGAACCGTAAACAAAGCAAAAAACAAGTATCAAAAGGGCGTACTTCTTAACAAACTCCAAAAGCTCAGGACGATTCTCCTTATAGGCCTTCCGCTCCACATAAACGCTGAACCACAAAGCACTGGTAGCAAGATGCGATGGCAGTATGTGAAAGGTAGCAACTATGGCAATTATGAATGCACTGCTCAGCACAGGTAAGAACCACGCCGGATACATGCCGCACCTCCTAAACTTTACATATTTTGTCAGACAACTCTAAATTTATCCCTTGTGAACTCTGTGTCAAGTCTTTATTATAACCCTAACAAAAGCCCACTGTTAGGAGGTGGAACATGGAGGTTCTGGCAGAGAAGGTACTGCCCAACAACAGAGTCATAAAGGTTATCCTTGGAGACATAACAGAAGAGGAAACTGATGCCATAGTCAATGCCGCAAACTCCCGTCTTCAGCACGGAGGAGGAGTGGCAGGTGCCATTGTCAGAAAGGGAGGACGCATAATACAGGAGGAGAGCAACAAGATAGGATACTGTCCCGTAGGAGACGCAGTCTACACCTCTGCCGGAAGCCTCAAGGCCAAATACGTGATTCACGCCGTAGGGCCCATGTGGGGAGAGGGAGATGAAGAGAAGAAGCTGAGAAGCGCTGTGAGAAGGGCGCTGGAAGTGGCAACGGAGCTGAAGCTCAAAAGCGTTGCCCTTCCAGCCATAAGCACCGGTATCTTTGGCTATCCCAAAGAGGAAGGGACGAAGGTTATACTTGATGAAGTGGTGAGGTTCCTGAAAGAAAGGGAAACCACCCTTCAGGAGGTGCATTTGACCAATATCGACAGGCAAACCAGTGAGCTTTTTGTTAATCATATACAAAACTTGGAGGTATAGCCATGAAACCAACAGCGGTAGATAGGGCAAAGATAACGATTTTGGTAGATAACTACTACGACGTACTACTT
>JALWBK010000247.1 GCA_027037155.1 bacterium
CTCTTGTACGGTCTGCTTTCGGAAAGGGCAGCCGTAACATCCGCAACTTCCATCACCCTCTCGGGTATGGTTAGATGCTCCTTTTTTAGCCCAAAAGGATATCCTGTGCCATCAAGCCTCTCGTGATGAAAAGAAGCCATATTCATAAGTCTCCCCTTTATATTGGCCTTCTTAAGAAACAGGTAGGTGTAATAAGCATGAGTCTGAACCAGAATGTACTCCCTTTTCGTGAGGGAAGAGGGCTTTTCAAGAATATCAAGAGGCACCACAAGCTTTCCTATGTCGTGCAGGTATCCTGCCACCTCCGAGATCTTCTGGATGTACAGGGGCTCATCCAGCCTCTGGTTAAGAAAACTTGCCACCGCCGCAACCCTCGTGGAATGGGTAGAGGTAATAGGAGATCTAAAATCTATGAGGTTCAAAAGTATCCTTCCTATCTCCTGCAGGGTATCCAAATTTAAAACTATCTCCTCCCACCTTGAAAGATTCTTCAAATAGTCAAGGACAGATGCGTTGGCCTGTCTCAGCTCTGACCAGAAGTAAAGAGGTGCCCCTTGCACCATCTCCACAGCACTCTCCCTGACCTCAGGCGGCACCTTCACCTTTTTTAGCCTTTGGATCATCTCATCCCTGAAAAGCAGAGGAATATCATAATCTATCTGTATGAAGTCCAGGTTGTTGGCCACCTTTATTATAAAAGCCTCTGTAGGAACGCTTTCTGAAAGGCCCTCTTGGTAGTCAATGTGATGGTACATGATAATTTCGGATATTCTCTGAGGATCGTCCAAAAAAGACATCTGGCCAGCTATCCACGCACCAAGCTCTGAGTGTTCAAACAGCGTTAGCTGCTCTATATCCTCCAAACCGCAGTTGAACGGGCAAACACATCGGGTAAACACAAAGCCTATATCATGTATCATGGAAGCTTGAATAAGCACCTTCAGTCTGTCGGCTGGAAGATCCATCAACTCCGCTATTTTAGAACAGATGTACGCTACCCTCAGGTTGTGATTTATAAATGAAGGGCATGTGGCACAGGAAAGTTCCGAAACCCATCTTACCGAGTTTATGAAATCAAAAATGGAAAGCCTGTTGGAAAGCAATGTATAGTAACTTTCAAGCAATTTTACCCCCTGATGAGCTTATTAAGGAAAAAGGGGAAGCTCTTAGAGAGGCGTGTTCTACTCCAACCAGTAATTGGGCGCCTCCTTGGTGATTATGACATCATGAACGTGACTCTCCCTCAATCCAGCATTGGTGATTCTCACAAACCGCGCCTTCTTCCTGAGCTCTTCAATGTTAGCGGCGCCACAGTATCCCATACCGGCTTTCAACCCTCCCACTAACTGAAAGACCATATCAGCAACGGGTCCTCTGTAAGGAACCCTCCCCTCTATACCTTCCGGCACTAACTTCTTCTCATTTATCTCGTACTCGTCAGTGCCCTGGAAGTACCTGTCTTTAGAACCCTTCTTCATGGCATCTATGGAACCCATACCCCTGTAGACCTTGTAACTTCTTCCCTGATAGAGCACGATCTCGCCTGGACTCTCCTTGGTTCCGGCAAAGAGATTGCCTATCATAACGCTGCTTGCCCCTGCAGCAATGGCCTTGGTTATATCTCCAGAGTACTTTATGCCTCCATCGGCTATAACGGGGACACCGTATCTGTCAGCCACCTTTGAACACCACATAATGGCCGTTATCTGAGGCACACCAACCCCGGCAACCACCCTGGTGGTGCAAATTGAACCAGGACCTATTCCCACCTTAACGGCATCGGCACCTGCCTTTATCAGATCCTCTGCCCCCTCTGGAGTAGCCACATTACCGGCTATAATGTCCTTTTCGGGATATTTCTTTTTGATCATCTTCACCGTTTCAAGCACAAGCTCCGAATGGCCGTGAGCCGTGTCCACACAGATGACGTCAACACCTGCCTCCACAAGGGCATCAACCCTGTCCATAGTGTCA
>JALWBK010000248.1 GCA_027037155.1 bacterium
GTACATTATAAGACTCCAGAGGGAGATGCAAAAAAGCACCTTTGAGAAGGTGTGCAAGAGAGAGGGACTTCCCATTGTAAAGGTGAAGCTCTCCCCTGTTTCCAAGATAGACCTTCCTAAAAAGGTGATTGAGAAGGCTCTCAATATAGAGGAGGACAAGCCCTCACCGGTTATTAGAACAGATAAGGGCTTCTATGTTTTGGTGGTTACCAGGAGGATCCCTTCCCGTATCCCTTCCTTTGAGGAGGTGCAGCCTGAGGTGGTGCAGAGGATAAAGGTCCAAAAAGCTCCACAGGCTGCCCAAGAGTGGGCTGAAAAACTTATTGCAGAAAACGGTACCTTGAGAGAGATTGTGAAGAAGAAGCAGCTTAAGTACAAGGTTAGTACCAGCGACTACTTCACCCGCAAAGAGGGGCTCAAGATCGGAAAAGAGGTCTACAAGAGGGTGGCTTTTAAGGCTCTTCAGCTGAAGTTGCATCAGAAGGGGTATGCCCTTGAAAATGGCAAGTTGGTGGTCTTTGAGGTGGTGGACTTTAAGGAGCCGACCAAGGAGGAACTGAAAAAGGAGGCCGATAAGTTAAAGCCCTATCTGCTTTCCACCAAGAGAGAGGAGGTGTGGGCTACCTTTGTTAGAGAGGCGAAGGAGCGTACTCCTGTAAAGCTCAACCAGAAGGTATGGGAGGCCTTTAGATGAAGCTGAAAAAGGTGCTTATGGACAAAAGTGAAATAGAGAGGACGTTGAACCGCATGGCCCATGAGATTGTGGAGAGGAACAAGGGAGTTGAGGACTTGTGTCTTGTGGGAATAAGGCGAAGGGGTGATATCCTCGCTGAAAGAATAGCGAAAATCCTTAAAAGCATAGAGGGTAAGGAGATGCCTGTAGGAGCCTTAGACATAACCTTGTACAGGGATGATCTCAGTCTGCTCAGTACCGCTCCGGTGGTCAGAAAGAGCGTTATTCCCTGTGATATTACAGATAAAGTGGTGGTGATTGTGGATGATGTGATCTTTACTGGAAGAACCGTGAGGGCTGCTATAGATGCCATAATGGACTACGGAAGGCCCAAATGCATCCAGTTGGCCGTTCTGGTTGATAGGGGCCATAGGGAGCTTCCCATCCATCCGGACTACGTGGGCAAGGTCATACCCACCTCTAAGGATGAGAACGTTATGGTGTTGCTTGAGGAAGTGGACGGTGAAGAAGCGGTAGGCATCTGTTAGCGGAGGATAAAGCATGTTTAAAAGAAAGCATCTTTTGGGGATAAGGGAGCTGGAAAGGGAAGAGATAGAGGCGATTCTTGAGTCGGCCTCTTCCATGAAGGAGGTGCTGACCAGGGAGATTAAGAAGGTCCCGACTTTAAGGGGGAAAACCGTTGCCAACCTCTTCTTTGAGCCAAGCACGAGGACTCGTACCTCTTTTGAAATTGCGGCGAAGAGGCTTTCCGCAGATGTGGTGAATTTCTCCTCTGCAGGAAGCAGTATCTCAAAGGGAGAGACCCTTAAGGATACCGTGTTGAACATTGAGGCAATGGTTGTGGACGCCATAGTGGTGAGGCACAAAAGTGAGGGGGTTCCTTGGTATATAGCTACCTTTTCAAAGGCTTCTGTTATAAATGCGGGAGATGGAAAGAACGAGCATCCTACACAGGCGTTGCTTGATACATTCACCATCCTTGAAAAGAAGGGGCGCGTGGAGGGCCTCAACGTTGCTATTGTGGGTGATATTGCCCACAGCAGGGTGGCCAGGTCCAACATCTGGGCGTTAAAGAAGTTGGGTGCCAATCCCATTGTTGTGGGTCCCCCCACTATGATCCCTCCCTATATTGATGCCCTTGAGGTGGAACAGGCAGGTTCCATTGATGAGGTGATAGAGGATGCGAATGTTATCATGATGCTGAGGATTCAGAAGGAGAGGATGAAGTCTCCCCTATTCCCCTCTATAAGGGAGTACTCCCGTCTGTTTGGATTGAATGCGAAAAGACTTGAGAGGGCAAAGCCCGACGTGATAGTTATGCATCCTGGTCCTGTCAACTGGGGAGTGGAGTTGTCCCCTGATGTGATGGATTTTCCCAACAACGTGATACTAAACCAGGTCACCAATGGTGTTGCTGTAAGAATGGCGGTACTTTACCTTCTATTAGGCGCATGAAGAAGGTTACTATAAGCGAAGAGGAGACCATAGCCTTTGCCGAGGGTTTGGCTAAAGAGTTAGACGCTGGCTATCTTGTGCTGCTTTCTGGGGAGCTTGGGGCTGGAAAGACCCGTTTTGCTAAGGGTATTGCCAAGGGACTGGAAGTTAAGGAGGCTGTGACCAGTCCCACCTTCACCATCGTGAACGAGTATGAGGGCAGGATTCCCGTTTATCATATAGATCTATATAGGCTGGAGAGTTTTCCTCTTGAAGATATCTCTTTGGAGGAGATGCTGGAGGAAGGGGTGGTTATGGTGGAGTGGTGGGAGAAGGATAAGGATCTCTTTTTGTCTATAAAGCCCAGGGTTGAGGTTTACCTGAAGGTCCTTTCGGAAAGCAAGAGGGAGATAGAGGTGAAGTGGTGCAGGTAGTGGAAAAGGCAAGAAAGCTACTTGATATGATAAAGTTTCCACACACTGTGTTTGCCCTCCCCTTTGCTTTGACCTCTGCGGTTATTGCGGCTAAAGGTATTCCCGATTTGAGGACCCTCTTTTGGATCCTTGTAGCCATGGTTGGTGCAAGATCTGGAGCCATGGCCTTCAACAGGTGGGCTGATGCCGAGATTGATGCCCTAAATCCCAGAACCAAGGACAGGCACATCCCCAAAGGTGAGATAAAGAAGAGCCATGCACTTATCTTTTGTGTTGTCTCCTACGCCCTGTTGGTTGTTGCCGCTTACAATTTGAACCCCTTGTGCTTTTATCTTTCCCCCGTTGCTATCTTGGTTACCGCTGGCTACTCGTACACCAAGAGATTCACCTGGGCTTCACATCTGATTCTGGGACTGGCCCTTTCTATGGCTCCCATTGGTGCGTGGATAGCGGTGAAAGGAAAATTTGAACTGACTCCCCTTCTTCTCGGAGCTGCCGTTCTCTTCTGGGTGGCTGGGTTTGATGTGCTTTACGCCCTGCAGGATGTAGAATTTGACAGAAGATACGGTCTCTACTCAATCCCCCGGTTCTTGGGGGTGGGAAAGAGCATCTGGGTAGCGAGGATCTTTCACATTATTACCATAGCCTTTCTGATATGGGTTAGGGAGGCAACTCCCTATTTAGATGGTCTCTTTACCGCGGGCATTGTGGTGGCTGCCTGCTTGCTCTTTTACGAGCATCAGCTCGTGAAGCCGGATGATCTCTCCAAGCTTGATGTGGCCTTCTTCAACATGAACGGCTATCTTAGTGTAGAGGTGTTCGTATTCACCCTGCTGGATCTGCTCTTTTAGCGCATTTTTAGGTTGACAAAGATTGCTTGAAAATGTTTTAATTAAACAAGGCTGCAGAGTTGGTCTCTCTGCTGTTCGCTGCTTCGCAGTATCACCGGTAACAGGAGGTGTTCCATGAAGGTGTGGCTTGTTGGAATGTACGGTGCCGTTGCTACCACTACTGTGGCAGGAGCGGTTGCCTTAAGGAAAGGGCTCACTGACAGAACTGGACTTGTAACTGAGCTTGATGAGTTTAACGGCATTAATGAGTACGCTCCTTTGGATGATATTCAGTTTGGCGGTCATGAGATTAGGGATTTGACCTCCACTTTAATGGAGGCCACTTTGGAGCATCTTAAGCTCAATGAGCATTTCCCCTTAAAGATTTTTGAAGCTATAAAGGATGATCTCAAGTGCTATAAGGCCAAGAAGGGAACCGCCATCAATTGTGGTTCTGGTGTGGCCGAGTTTAAGAACACCGAGACCTTGGAATCGGAAGGATTGACCCTTAGACAGATAACGGACAGGCTCATGAGGGATCTTGAGGAGTTTGCCGATGATGACACGGTGGTTATAAACGTTGCTTCAACTGAGCCTGTGGTGGAATTCAATGAAGAGTATCACTCATCCATTGAGGGCTTTGAGAGACTGTTGGATGAGGATAGGAAGGACCTTGTCACTGCAAGTATGCTTTACGCCTATGCGGCTTTGAAGCTTGGCATACCTTATGGAAACTTTACGCCCAGTGTGGGCTCTTCTCTTCCTGCTTTGAAAGAGCTTGCGCTGAAAAATGGTGTGCCCCATGCTGGTAACGATGGGAAAACCGGTGAAACCTACATGAAGACCACCATTGCTCCCGGTTTTGTGTACAGGAACCTGAAGATACTGGGATGGATGAGCTACAACATTTTGGGTGATTATGACGGTATGGTTCTGAACCACAAGGATAACAGGAAGAGCAAGATCATTTCCAAGGACAGCACACTGTACAAGCTGCTTGGCTACAACCCCTTCACCATCACGGAGATTAACTTCTTCCCCAGCCTTGTGGACAACAAGACCGCCTTTAACTTCATTCACTTTGAGGGATTCCTCGGTAAGAAGATGAAGCTCTATTTCATCTGGGATGGTATAGACGCGATACTTGCGGCTCCTCTCGTGATAGACATAGCCAGAACCCTGTTGTTTGCCAAAAAGAAGGGGCTGTCCGGTGTCATAAAGGAGATGGCTTTCTTCTTCAAAAACCCTATGGACACCAACGAGGTGAACACCCACAGGCAGTTTGAAACGTTGGTGGAATGGTTCAGGAAAAACCAGTAGCTGTCATACTGGCTGCCGGTTTAGGGACGAGAATGGGATCAGGGGTGTGTAAGCCCCTGGTCCTGTTGTTCAACATGCCTATTATAGAACACTCTTTGAGGGCCCTCATTGCAAGGGACTTTAATGTACTTGTGGTCTACAGCAATCCAGCGTTGAAAGAGTATCTGTATAAGCGTTTTCCCAAGGTGCAGTTTGTGAGAAACCCGCATCCCGAGAGGGAAAACGGCTATAGCCTTTACGTTGCTAAAGATTACGTCAAAGATGACTTTCTGTTGCTTATGTCCGATCATTACTACAGCGAAAGCTTCTTTGAAAGGGCTGCTGAGGGTTGTTCACAGGATACCGCTTTTGTGAGTAGCTTCTGCCACGATCCCCAAGAGGCAACCAAGGTCAAGGTGCAAAGCGGTAAGGTTGTGGCAATCGGTAAAGGGCTTCAGGATTACAACTTTTACGATACGGGTATGTTTTACTGTACCCAAGAGGTGCTAAAGCATGCAGAGAGGCTTGTGCGTCAGAAGCACGAGGTGAAATTGGCTGAGGTGTTTCAGAGCTTGGCCGATGAGGGGAAGCTGAGTGCTGAGATTGTAGAGGGGAAGTGGATAGATATAGACACAAAAGAGGAGCTTAAGATCGCAGAGGAGATCCTGAGGGAGCAGATAGTAAAGAGCGAAGATGGGATAATTTCCAAGTGTATAAACAGAAGGGTTTCCCTTGAGATAAGTAGGTTTCTCATTAAGTACGATTTTGTCACGCCCAATAGACTCACCGTATTTTCTACCCTTATGGGATTTATCACTGCGTTACTTTTTTACTACGGACATTACTTCATAGCCGGGCTAATGGCGCAAGTGACGTCCATCTTTGATGGATGTGATGGCGAGATTGCAAGGATAAAGCATCAAAGGAGCAGGTTCGGGGCCGTTCTTGACTCGGTGAGCGACAGATACGCTGACATTGCCATATACCTTGGCATGGCCTTATCTCTCTCCCCTACCCCGTTGAGGATGTTTGCCATGTTTTTAGCTTGCACAGGAAGCATTATTTTCAGTTACGTCTGGCATCTCACTAAGGTTAGGGTGAGGGAAGGCGGTAGGGACATGAGGCTTTTTATAACAATGATCGGTGGCGTTTTGTCAGCGATCTACCCGAAGTTTATAATCTTGACCTTGTTGGCGGTGGGACTTCTCTCTCACACCTGTGCCTTGATCTCCCTCTACAAGTTTAGGACTACATCTTCTCAATGACCCTGATCAATTCCCCTATCAGCTCATAGGCAGCTTCTGCTAAGACATCTGTGTGTTCCTTTACGGCAGAAACATCTCCCCTTCTCTTGGCTTCAACGCACATAGCGGCAAACCTGTGGACATCCCTGTGTGAGGTGTGGACCTTTTTCCAGTCTATCTTTCCGTCAAGAAGCTTTTTGGCTTCATCGGAAGCAATGAATTTACCAAAATCACAGGTTTCGTGGGTTATGGCAACTAATTCATCTATCTCTGGCACCTGTATGCCTATACAGAACTCAAGGATTCTATTGACATATAGCACATGGGCTTTGATTGCATTCATCATTTTTTCAACGCCTTCTGCGAACACAACGGTCTGCATGGAGTCGAGCACATTTTCTATGGATAGACTTATGTTCCTAAACGACTCGTAGAAGTGGGTTACGTTTTCGGAAACCTCCTGCGATTTGCCTCTTATGAGAGAGGCTGTATTTGCTATTTGGGAAGTTGCTGCAGCTTGTTCCTCTGTAGTTGAGGATACCTTAAGGATGAGGTCATTCAAGGCTTTTATTTCATGGTAAACTTCCTCAAAGCTGTTGATAGCGTCCTCTGCCACTTCAACCTGTTCTTTAACAAACTCTATGGTTGATGTGGTTTTGGTTGTGACCTCGTTTACCTTTTCCGATATCAGTGCCACCATCTGCTCAATATCTTTTGTGGCCTTTTGCGTCTGCTCTGCGAGCTTCCTAACTTCATCTGCTACAA
>JALWBK010000249.1 GCA_027037155.1 bacterium
CTCAAGCCTGTCTCTTCTGTAGCTTTCAAATCTTCCCGTTTTTTCAAGGAATTTTCTGTGTTCAAATATACCGTCTATGAGCTCTTCAAAGCCCTCATCTCTCATGGCGCTGACTTTGTACACGGGGACTTTCCAGCCATCTTCCCTCGGTGGGCTCATGTCAAGCATGATTTTGAGCTCTCGCACGGTTTTGTCTGCCTCAGGTTTGTCTCCCTTATTCACAACAAATATATCAGCTATCTCAAGCACACCTGCTTTAATGGCCTGGATGTCATCTCCAAGGCCTGGTACGGTGACCACTATGGTGGTATCTGCCGTTTTCACTATGTCCACTTCATCCTGACCAACACCCACTGTCTCAACAATGATGATGTCAAGTCCCATGGCATCCATGACCTGGATGACGTCATCGGTACATTTGGCAAGTCCTCCTAAATGACCTCTGGTGGCTAATGATTTTATGAATACGCCTTCGTCCAGGGAGTGATCCTGCATCCTGATTCTATCACCAAGTATAGCACCGCCGGAAAAGGGACTGGTTGGGTCTATGGCAACCACACCCACGGTGTATCCACGCTTTCTCAGATGCCCCACGAGCTTGCTTATCATGGTGCTTTTTCCCGCACCTGGGGGACCCGTTATGCCTAAGATATACGCCCGCCCTGTGTGCGGGTATATCCTTTTAAGTATCTCTTTGCCTTCAGGATACTCATCTTCTACCAGTCTTATGGCCCTTGCTGCTGCTTTCCTTTCGCCTTTGAGTAGCTGATCAATGAGTCCCATTTCTAACACCTCGCTAACATAGAGTAGATTTGGTAATCAAAAAACGACCTTCTGTCTAAATCTAAACTCCTGTTCAGAAGGCTCTTGATAACTGATAACTGCCACTGGGACCTTTGAGCTATGGAGCTTGCCATGTTGAAAACGGTCTCCTTCAATTTGTCGTGTTCTACCACCTTGTGAACTATACCGTATGTGTATGCCTCTTGAGCCGATAGTATGCGGGCTGTAAAGAAAAGCTCCTTGGCTCTTCTTATCCCAGTAAGCCTCTTGAGCCTTTGGGTTCCGCCAAATCCTGTGATTATGCCCATCTTACACGCAGTGTGGGCTATTTTTGCCCTGTGCGATGCGATTCTTATGTCACAGGCCATGGAGAAGTCAAACCCTCCTCCCATGCAGTAGCCATCTATAGCGGCTATGAGGATTTGTGGTATACCTTCCATGGTGTTGAACAGGGTGTGCCCTAAATCTGAAAACCACAAGGCGTCGTGCTTGTTAAGCCTGTAGAGCTCTTTTATGTCGGCGCCGGCTACGAAAACTTTGTCACCAGAGCTGGTTATCACTACGGCTTTTATTTCCGGTTGGTACTTAAGGGAACTGAAGAAGGTTGTCAGCTCTTTGAGTGTGTCAATACTTAAAGTGTTCATCTGCTGGGGGCGGTTTATGCAGAGGTGCAAAACCGCCCCCAGTCTCTCTACAACCAAATACTTGAAGCTTAAAGCTTGACTGGGCGAGGTTTCACGTTCTGTTTCACCCATTCAACAATCTCCTCAAGGGGTGTTCCAGGAAGGAAGATCTCCTTAACACCAGCCTCCTTTAGCTTGGGTATATCGTCCAGAGGAATGATTCCGCCGCCGAACACCACTACATCATCTAACCCTGCTTCTTTGAGCTTTTGCATAAGGGTTGGGAAGACGTACATGTGGGCTCCAGAAAGGATGCTTATACCGATAGCGTCAACGTCCTCTTCCAAAGCTGCCTGTACTATCTGGTCAATAGACTGGTGAAGGCCGGTATAAATGACCTCAAATCCAGCATCCCTAAGGGCCCTTGCCACCACCTTGGCACCGCGGTCGTGTCCATCAAGCCCTGGCTTGGCTATGAGTATTTTGACCTTTCTCTCCGACATCTTTACCTCCTTTAGAAGAATGCGGGATCTTTATACTC
>JALWBK010000250.1 GCA_027037155.1 bacterium
CCGTAGGTATATCCTCCGTTGTGGTAAGGGTCAGACCTGAGGAGACGGTTTTTCTACTTAAGATTTCCAACAGGTATGTTGGGGCCAAAGAGAGGGTTAAGCAGGTTCACCTCGTGGCAGAGCGCTGTAATCAGGACTGTGAGAAGTGCCAGCAGGTCTATTCTTCTGATGTTAAACCGGGGCTTGTGGTGGTGGAGGATACACCGCTTTGGGAGAACAGGTGTTACAAGTTCTACGGTCGCACCGACGAGGATGTTCCCATCGGAAGATACGTTATGCTTCTCTTTAAGCGTCCTTATCCAGAGGTGCCTGAACTTAAACTCTACCATCTTGTCCAAGATGTTGTGGCTTTTAGGGCTTTATGCGAACAAGAAGTGGCGCTGTACAAAAGAAAGGTAGAGCAATCCTACGGTTTTATACCCCTTTTAGAGGGTAGGTGTAAGAAAGAGTCCGATCTGAAGGACTTTAACGTAAAAGAGGGGGTGCTGTACTGCTACACTGCAAGATCCTTTGTCAGGAAAGATAACGTTTACTATGAATCTCTGCCCTCTATGGAAATTTGTGTTAGGCCTGAGGATCTCACCCCGCCTCCCGTACCGCGAGGGCTCACTGGTGTGATTTCTGGGAACAAGGTTTACCTTAGCTGGGACATTGTTAAGGCTAAGGACCTTGCTGGTTACAACGTGTATATGAAGAAGGACGGGCGGTGGATCAGGCTGAATAGAAAACCTTTAAAAAGTGTGGTCTTTACCTTAGATGTGCCTGCGGGTGTGAAATCTTTGGTTTTTGCCGTCTCCTCTGTTGACACAAAGGGTAATGAAAGTGCAAAATCCCTTCCTGTTGTGATAAAGAAGTGACGGGAGGTACTTTCCATGGGATTCCATTACAAAAACGGAGAGCTTTACTGTGAGGATGTATCATTAAGGGAGATTGCCGATGGCGTGGGCACTCCATGCTACGTTTACAGCTACTCTGCGTTGGTGGAAGGGATAAGGCTATATACAAACCCTCTTTCTGAGATAGGCGGAATCGCCTGTTATGCCGTGAAGGCTAACTCCAACCTTGCCGTTTTAAGAAGCGTATTCAGTCAGGGAGCTGGAGCGGACATCGTAAGTGGCGGAGAGCTGTTCAGGGCTTTAAGAGCTGGGGTTGACCCCAGGAAGGTGGTCTTTGCCGGTGTAGGTAAGAGAGAGGATGAGATGGCCTATGCTTTGAGGGCCGGGATACTCATGTTCAACGTTGAGTCGGAGCAGGAGCTTGAGGTGCTGAGTGAGGTGGCATCTCAGGTGGGTAAAAAAGCACCGGTGGCCTTGAGGGTGAATCCCGACGTTGATCCCAAAACGCACCCGTACATAGCCACAGGGCTAAGGGAGAGCAAGTTTGGAATAGATTTGGAGGAGAGCGAGAGGATCTACAAAAAGGCCGTTGATATGGAATGGATTGATGTGGTGGGCGTTCACTGCCACATCGGTTCGCAGATAACCACCATATCCCCCTTTGTGGAAGCAGTGGATAAGGTGCTTGCTTTGGTGGATCGGCTTTCGGATGCTGGTATAAAGCTTAGATATATGGATATAGGCGGTGGAATAGGGATAAGGTACCATGACGAGACCCCCCCTTCTCCTGAAGAGCTGATAAACGCCATAAAGGGTGGTGTCCTTAAGAGAGAGCTGGTGTTGGTTATGGAGCCTGGAAGGTCTGTGGTTGGGAATGCTGGAGTCTTTCTCACCAGAGTGCTTTACGTGAAGGAGAAGGGCCAAAAGATCTTTTATGTCGTAGATGGTGCCATGAACGACCTTGCAAGACCGGCCCTTTACAACGCCTATCACGAGATACTCACCGTTGAGAAGAGAGAAAGTGCGGTGGTTGCCGATGTTGTAGGTCCCATTTGCGAGACGGGAGATTTTCTTGCCAAGTCCAGGGAGCTTCCCAAGGTGCAGAGGGGT
>JALWBK010000251.1 GCA_027037155.1 bacterium
GCCAACGCCAGCAGGTACGGAGAGGTGAAAGCTAACCTCGCCAGATTCTCAATATTCCCTGACCTGAGGAAAGCCGCACTGGCACAGCGGGAAGCTGTCAACATACTTAAAGAAGCCCTGGGAGAGCGCTGATTATAAATCCCAGTGTGCCCTTACTCTTTTTGTTATCCCAACCGCAAGAAGGACTTTTACCGTGTCAACACCAATGAAAGGCAGGACCCCGATTTTAAAGGCCGTCGAGAACGCGCCCCCGAGATAAAGGCCGAGCCAGAGCCAGCCTAACAGATATATGACAAAGAGGCCAAGTAGAGAACCAATTATGCACCCCCTCCAACCGAAGTCATCCCTCTCGGCAACGTATCCAGACACAAAAGCCGCGATTGGAAATGCCACTATATAACCTCCAGTGGGCCCGAAGATGTGTGCCATACCTCCGGAGAAGCCGCTGAAGACGGGGAACCCAATTGCACCTGCCAAGACGTATAGAATCTGGCTTAAGAAACCCAATCTACCTCCCAAGACGAGACCGCTCAGGATGACCATCATCACCTGCAGGGTTATCGGAACTGGCCCTATAGGAAGGTTTATCCAAGCGCCGACAGCCGTGAGGGCTACAAACAGGGCAGATAGAGAGACCTCTCGCGCGTTCATTTTAACCACTGCAGTTGACATTTTCAGGGTTAAAAGCTTTAACGTGACCAACGTTTATCAAGATTTTGGAGTATATGCTCCCAATTGTCGATATCTTTAAGGGAAACCTTTTATACAATTAAAGCGGAGATTTTACTAATTTAGCCAAGGAGGTGTCAACATGCGGAGAATCCTTGCCCTTGCCCTGATTTTGTTCGTGGTTTCTTCATTGATTTTTGTCCCGCACGTTTCCGCGGGGAAACCGATAAGAATGCTGTGGTACAGAGCAGAAGAGAGCGGAAATGCAGGATTTATCGGAGGTGACTCTCGCGTCATAGTGAACCTGAATCTGATGAAACAGAAGTACCCCAATATACAAGTTGATGTCGTGAACAATTCCGCCGACATTCCATCAGACTGGTACTCCTATGACATTCTGGTTATAGCTGACACTGATTTTCCGAGGAATCTAACTGAGTTCCGTGGAGGAGTTTTAATAACCCTCGATTCGGGAATTTCCACACTCTTTTACTGGTTCACCGGAGATCCGCATGGGCCCTGGAGCTACTGTACGGGGAGTGAAACCAAATGGATAGTTCCGGACTATGGAACCGAGAGCGTCTCCGGATGGGATGCCGGCATTTACAAGTCCGGGATTGAAGGAATATCCTGGGTGAAACCGAGACTGGATGTGCTATACGCCGTGGACACCAGCAATCCCGACTGCATCTCAGTTGGACTCTTTGAGGTAAAGGGGAAGAACAGGGACTTTTACTGGGTCCATTTGGGGCCTTATGATGCCTACCACCCAGACAGCCCCGACAGACAGACTTTATTAGTGGGGGAGTTTGGAACCAAGGTCCTCTCCATGCTCCAGCCCCAGCAACAGGCCAGTTCTGCAAAAACCACTCTCCTCAACCTGCCGGGCCTGACATTCCTCTACTACCACCAGTACGGAATTCTCATGAAGCAGGTCAACGAAAGCCTACAAAGAACAAATGACAACAGCACCATCGAGAAAGTTAGGAGTGAGATAAGCGCCGCCCAGGATGAATACAAAAAAGCCCTTGCATACGGCCCGATCCTGAGAAACCTCTCCAACATTCACGTCTTCATACACCTCAGGAAGGCAGTCATCTATCTGAGGGAGGCCCTTTCGTTCTTGTCTTAGCTTCCCATCACTTTTTTAAGCTCTACCTTGTGAGAACTCAGCGATGATAGAGGTCAGGAATCTCTACTACGCTTACACGGGAGAAAGATATATCCTGAAGGGCATAGACCTCGAGATGGGGGAGGAAATAG
>JALWBK010000252.1:0-1012 GCA_027037155.1 bacterium
GCCGTAGAGGTGGTGTCAGAAGTTCTAAAAGATTCGGTTAAAGTTCACCTTCTTTCCGATGTGCCGGTGGGGGCTTTTCTTTCTGGAGGACTTGATTCTTCGTTGATCTGCGCGCTGGCTCAGGAAGTGCTAAATTTATCTCTTCGCACCTTTACTGTCACTTTTCCAGAATGGCCTACTTATAACGAAGCCCAATATGCCCGTCTAGTCGCTAAGCATTTAGGAACACGACACGAAGAGATCCCGGTGACAGGCAAGGAGGCAAGGAACATCCTTTGGGAAGTGGTGGAGCACTTAGACGAGCCTTTTGCTGATTCCTCCCTAGTTAATGTGGGACTTATCAGCAAGATGGCGAGAAGGCAAGTGAAGGTGGCCCTTTCAGGAGACGGGGGAGACGAGTTTTTCGCCGGTTACAATAAATACCAAGGTCTGGTCTTGGCGGAGAAACTCTTTCCCTGGCGCTGGTTGCTTGAGCCGATCAAATATCTTCCCTGGCCTGATCGACGGGGAAGTCGCCTGGGCGAAAGGTTGCGTCAGGTGCGAAAACTTTTGAGGTTGCTTCACCCGGATGCTTTCCAGCGTTATCTTCGAGCTACTATGGCGACTGATCCGGATACAGTGAAAAGGCTCCTTAAGGATGCTTTTCCTGAACCGACGGTGGTAGCTGAGAAGGTCTTGAGAAAGGTGTGGAGTGAAGCGATTAAGTGTTACCCGAAGGATCTGGTGAATACTTGGCTATTTGCTGATGCACATTGGGTTTTGCCTTACGATATGCTACACAAAGTAGACACGGCAAGTATGCAGTATAGCCTTGAGGTTCGGGTTCCTTTGGTAGATGTGCTTCTTGCTCGAATAATGTTTTCACTACCGGGAGAGCTAAAGCTTCGGGGGATGACACGGAAATGGCTCTTGCGGAAAGTAGCAAAGAAGTATCTTCCCGAGGAAATTATTAAAAGGCCAAAAGGGGGCTTTGGTATTCCTATAGGAGAATGGATGCGGAGTGAACTTCGAG
>JALWBK010000252.1:1022-1932 GCA_027037155.1 bacterium
TCTGGAATGTAAACGAGGTAAAACGTTTGTGGGAAGAACACTTCAACCGGCAGCACGATCGATTTTGGGAAGTTTGGAACATTTTTGTGTTTGAAGTGTGGAGACAAAGATGGAAGCCGGTATTTTAAAATGAGAGGGTTAGGTCTTGAGTAAGGTTGCTGTTATATCGTCAAACACTGCCTGGAGTATTCGCAATTTTAGATTGGGCTTGGCAAGAAGTTTGAAAAAGGCTGGCTATAGAGTTGTCCTTGTGTCGTCACGCGACAAGCACAGTAAGGATCTGGAGGGGGAATTTGAATTTCACGAAATCTTCATAAACAATAAAGGCACTAACCCCATAGAGGACTTGAGGACTATTTTTGAGTATTTCAAGATTTATAAAAAATTAACTCCCGATGTGGTATTTGGTTTTACGATTAAACCCAATGTTTATGGGAATATAACCTGCTGTTTTTTTCGGATTAAAACTGTAGTAAACACCATAACCGGCCTTGGGACTTTGTTCATCAAGCCAAATCTTGCCACCAGGATAGCAAAGGTTCTTTACAAGCTCTCTTTAGGGAAATCAACAAAGGTATTTTTTCAAAATATGGATGACTTTAGGCTTTTCATTGATGAGGGAATGGTGAGGGAGGGAAAATGCGATGCCTTACCTGGAAGCGGAGTGAATGTTCAGAAGTTTAAACCTGTAAAGGGGTGCAGGGGTAAAACTTTTAAGTTCTTGCTGATTGCTCGTATGCTTTGGGATAAAGGGGTGGGTGAGTATGTAGAAGCTGCTAGAGTGATTAAAAGAAAATATAGAAACGTTGAATTTCTGTTACTTGGATCTGTTGGGGTGAATAACCCCTCAGCTATTCCAAAGGAAAAAATTGTAGAGTGGGAAAAAGAAGGTATTGTCAAGTATCTTGGG
>JALWBK010000253.1 GCA_027037155.1 bacterium
TCACCACAACCTTCTTTTCATTCTGGATGTAATCCACAGCCTTTACAAGCCCAAGCTCCAGCACAGTTAGCCCTGTTTCAGGGTCTTTTACCTCCTTCAGTATCTTCTCTATATCTGCTCTATCCGGAAGATGCTTTGCCATCTTTAAGATGTGTATGCTGTTTCTTTGTGCTGGGAGATGTCAAGGCCAGCCTCTTCATCCTCTTCGGATACCCTGAGTCCTACCATCACGTCAACAAGCTTGCCGATGATGAAGGTTAGCACCAGGGTATAGACGAGGGATGCTCCCACGCCTGTTAGCTGTACCAAAAACTGGTGGGGGTTGCCAAATAAAAGTCCGTTGGGGCCTGAAGGATTGACAAGCTTCTGGGCGAGAAGGCCGGCTAAAATGGTTCCAGTGATGCCTCCTATACCGTGAACGCCGAATACATCCAAGGAGTCATCGTATCCTAACTTTTGCTTTACCACAGCAACGAAGAAGTAACAGATGAGAGCTGACATTACACCTATGACCATGGCAGACATGGGCGAGACAAATCCTGAGGCCGGAGTAACTGCTGCAAGTCCTGCGACGGCGCCGGTGGCTGCGCCTACCGTTGTAGGTGCACCAAAGGTGATCCACTCTATTAAGGCCCATGTGATGCCAGCGGCTGCCGCTGCGGTGTTGGTATTCACGAAGGCGTAGGCTGCTACAGAGTTGGCTGCAAGGGCACTACCCCCGTTGAAGCCGAACCAGCCAAACCACAGTAGCGTGAGTCCGAGGTAGACCATAGGTATGTTGTGGGGAGTCATGGGCTGGTGAGGGTATCCCTTCCTTTTACCCAAGAGAATACACATAACGAGCGCTGCAATGCCTGCACTGAGGTGAACGACAACGCCTCCGGCAAAGTCTATGAAACCCATTTTTGCCAGCCATCCGCCATTACCCCAGATCCAGTGGGCTAAGGGATTGTAGACCAGCACCGCCCAAAGAAGAGAAAATAGCAAAAAGCCTGAAAACTTGATTCTTTCTGCAAAGGCTCCAATGATTAGAGCAGGGGTAATTACCGCGAACATACCTTGAAAGAGCATGAAGGCCAAATGGGGTATCTTTTCAGAGTACAGGGGATTGGGGTTTCCTCCGACGCCGTGAAGGAAAGCGTACTTGAGGCTTCCAATGAAAGAGTTGCCTGGTGCGAAGGAGAGGGAGTAGCCTATGAGAATCCACTCAATGCTGAGAACGCAGGCCAGACCGAGGCACTGCATTATAATGGAGAGCACATTCTTGGACCTTACAAGTCCCCCGTAGAAAAAGGCGAGTCCTAAGGTCATTAGCATTACCAAAGCGGCTGAGAAAAGTACAAATGCGGTATCACCTGCACTCATGGCTTGAACCTCCTTGTTGGATCTTCTGCGAGACAATGATACAAAATTTAGCCATGCAAGCGAGGGTTTTTGATAACAAATTTTGTGCAACATATCGTGTCAATATGTGGGTGTGGTTTTTATTTGGTTTTTCCCCTTTCTGCGGTGTGTGGAAATGGGTAGCTTGACTTGGGTGTATTAGAGGATTATGATTTTCTAATAAAGATAAGCTGGAGGCCGTTCATGGCTAAGGTGGTTTCCCTTCCAGATGTATCTCAGTTTTTCAAGGCTCTAATGGAGAAAGGTGCGTTTAAAGGTATTTTTGGGCTTAGAAAATCGGGCGGTCTTGCCCATTACTGCCTCTTTGCTGATGCAGAGACCCTTGAGGAGTTGTCTCCGTGGTTTCCATTGATGCCGGTGAATGCGGCTCGTTCCTTGGTCTTTTACACCTTTCATCAGGAGAGTCCCTATACTGTGGCTTTCATAGGAAGGCCCTGTGAGATAAGGGCTGTTGTAGAGCTTGCCAAGTTAGAGCAGTTGAAATTGGAGAACATTCTGCTTGTGGGTGTGGAGTGCGTAGG
>JALWBK010000254.1:0-546 GCA_027037155.1 bacterium
GGGTGTCAGCATTCCAGAGCCCGTGGGGGGTGAGGGAGGATGAGCGATTTCTGGGTCATGGCGAAAAAAGAACTTTGGAACCTTTTCAGGGACAAGAAGCTCATATTCGGTCTGGTTGTCGTTCCGCTCCTGCTCCTTCCGCTGATGGGGAAGGCAGTCAACATAGGTATGGAGCAGGCCCAGGGCGAGACCCACGTGGCCATAGTGAACTTCGACGATGGGGAGTACGGACCGCTTCTCATAAAGGCCCTCGAGGCGGCGCCCAACGTAACGGTAACGGTGATAGAGGCGGATAACCTGGACGAGGCCATAAGGAAGGCGATTCAAGGGAACCAGAACGTCCTGCTGGTGATTCCCAACGACTTCACGCGTCGGCTGAAGGCGAACGAGACTGCTAAAGTCGAAATCTACGGCATTTTTATGACGATAAGCACGGGGATAAAGGAGAGCGTCAGCGAGGGAAGGATAAGCGCCGTTATAAACGTTCTCAGCGAGGAGATAGCGAGGATAAAGGTGAAGAGCCTCGGGGCTTCGAACCCCGACGCC
>JALWBK010000254.1:556-1280 GCA_027037155.1 bacterium
TTCAGGAGTGATAGCGGCCCAGGCATTCACGATACCTTTGATAGTCTTCATGATGGTGATGATAACGGCCCAGATGGCGGCTGGAGCGATAGCCAGTGAGAAGGAGAACAAGACCCTCGAGACCCTTCTGACGCTCCCAGTGGCGAGGACCAAGATAGTCGGAGCCAAGATCTTCGGAACGGCAATGATGGGGCTCGTGGCGGCCATAGCCTACATGGTGGGCATGAAGTACTACATGGGATCCTTCGGCCTGGGCTCCAGCGGGGTGAGCCTCGAGGACCTGGGTCTCGCAGTTACCCCGACGGGGGCCTTCATGTTCGCCCTGGTCGTCTTCCTGACGATAATCATCAGCCTCAGTCTGGCTATGATAGTTGCGACCTTTGCGGAGGACGTCCAGAGCGCGACAACGCTCGTCAGTGCGGTGATACTGCCCCTGGCCTTTCCGGCGTTCCTGCTGATGTACACGGACCTCAACGACCTTCCGACCGTCGTCAGATACGTCCTGCTGGCGATACCCTTCACGCATCCGGTCATCGACTACCGCTACGTCCTGCTGAGCAGCTACGGGCCGATAGCCTTAAGCCTGCTCTACCTCGCAATAGTTGCAGCTGGCATACTCTACGCAACGGCGTGGCTGTTCCCAACGGAGAGAATCCTCCCGGCAAACGTCAGGCGGGGCAGGAGGAGGAAACAGACGGCCGAGACACTCACCATACTTCACCTT
>JALWBK010000254.1:1290-1923 GCA_027037155.1 bacterium
CTTCCTCATCCTCGAAGAGCTCCTCTTCCCACTCCTCGTCAAGGGGTTTCTTTTTCTTGGGAGGCTGCATAGGAATCCCCATTTTTTCTTTTCCGGCAGAACTTATAAATCTTTTTCCGGTGTTCTGGGCTCCCCGACGAGGAAAGGTGGAATCGGGGCTTAAGAAAGGTTTTTATTCGGTAGGGGGAACCAACGTTCATGAGGGTTGCGGTCGTAACTGATGACGCGAGGGTATATTACCGGGCCGTTAAGGTCCTCAAGGAGTACAGGATACCCTTCCTCAGCCTGAGGGTTGGGGAGAGGATTCCCTTCGACGTGGAGGTCGTTCTGACCGGAGAGCGAGAGGCTGAGAGGGTGGAGTTCCCGGTGAAGGTGATAGTGCGGGATGGGGATTTCATCGATGAGCTCCTCGCGAGGCTCGAGGGTAGGGAGAGGTTTAAAAGGGTCTTCATCGCCATTGACCCTGGAGAGAGGCCCGGTCTCAGCGTCGTCGCCGACAACAGGGTGATTGAGGTTCACCACCTCCAGAGCCCGAGGGACGTGGGGATAGTCCTTGACCTGCTCGAGAAGTATCCGGGATCGAAAATTAAAATAGGGCACGGTGCTAAGAGGCAGAGGGTGCTCATGCTGAGG
>JALWBK010000255.1 GCA_027037155.1 bacterium
CACTTGAGGATCCTTGCAGCCAAGGTGTCTTCGTCATCATCGGAGAAGACAGGTACAGCTGCCTGTATGATAATGGGACCGGAGTCCACCCCTTCATCAACAAAATGTACGGTGCAACCTGCAATCTTGACGGCGTGATCCACAGCCTGTTTCTGTCCGTGTAGCCCTGGAAAAGAGGGAAGCAGGGCTGGGTGAATGTTTATTACCCTGTTTCTAAATCTGTTGACGAAGTAGGGGGAGAGGATTCTCATAAACCCGGCGAGGCAGATGAGCTCCACTCCTCTCTTCTCCAGTTCGTCCCCCATCGCCTTTTCAAACTCTTCTTTGGATGCGTAGGACTTGGGATCGATAAAGAGTGCCTCAATGCTGTGCTTTCTCGCCCTTTCTAAGGCATAGGCGTTCTCCTTGTCGGAGATAACCACCACAACCTTTGCTAGTATCTTTCCAGCTTCACAGTGGTCTATTATGGATTGTAGGTTGGAGCCTCTTCCTGATACCAATACACCGAGCTTCAAAATCTTCCCTCCCATAGCACCACTTCTCCTTTCCCTTCTATGATCTCTCCAACAAAACATGCCTCTTCTCCTTCTTTCCTTAGCACATCAAGAGCTCTGTCGGCGTTATCCTTGTCTACCACAACCAGCAGCCCTAAGCCCATGTTGAAGGTGCGAAACATCTCATCCTCGGGGATATCTCCCCACTTTTGTAGAAGTTTAAAGATAGTCTGTGGCTCCCAGCTGTCGGTGTAAAGGCATAAAGATACACCTTCTTTCAGCAATCTCTTGGGCTTTTCTAATAACCCTCCCCCTGTAATGTGGGCAATTCCTTTGGGCTTTATGCCGTGCTTTTTAAGGGCCTTTACTGCCTTCACATAGATTTTGGTTGGTGTGAGCAACTCTTCTCCGATGCTTTTGCCCAGCTCGTCAACATGGCTGTCTGGTTTTAGCCGCATCTTTTCAAAGACTACCTTCCTCGCCAGTGAGTATCCGTTGCTGTGCAGGCCGCTTGACGGGATGCCTATAACTATGTCCTGCACATCAAGCTCTGGGATTATGAGCTCTTCCTGTTCGCAAACGCCTACGCAGAAGCCGGCAAGGTCGTACTCACCAGGAGGGTAGAAGTCCGGCATCTCTGCAGTCTCTCCCCCGATCAGTGCGCAGTGGGCTTCTTTACATCCTTCAACTATGCCTTTCATCACCTCCTGGTATACATTCTCCTCAAGCTTTCCACAGGCGAAGTAATCAAGGAAGATAAGGGGCTCCAATCCAGAGGTGATAAGATCGTTCACGCTCATTGCCACCAAGTCAACGCCTACGGTATCGTGTTTGTTCATCATGAAGGCTATTTTGAGCTTGGTTCCCACTCCATCTGTGGTGGCACCAAATACAGGATTTTTGTAGCCTTTTATCTGGAATACCCCCGCGTAACCTCCGATGCCAGAGATGATGTTGGAGGTGAAGGTTCCCGTTGCCATCTCTTTAATCACGTTCACCAGCTTCTCGGCCTTGTCTATGTCAACTCCTGCGTCTTTATACCTCATTCTTCCTCTTCCTCCCTCCTTATTCCGTATGCTCTCAACTTTTTGTACAGGTGGCTTCTCTCAATGCCTAACTCTTCCGCTGCCTTTGAGATGTTCCACTCGTTCTTTTTGAGCACCCTTAGTATGTACTCTCTTTCAAAGGCTGCCTTTGCCTCTTTGAGGTTTCTGGCGGTGGTTAGAGGGGTGTCAGTGGAGTAGAAGGGGTAGGGGATGTCCTTCTCTTCAATGGTGTCTTTCTGAACGCTGATGACAAGTCTTTCTATTAGGTTTTTAAGTTCTCTGACATTGCCGGGCCAGTGGTAAGAGGTTAAAAGTTTCATGGCTGCAGGTGATATGTGCTTCACCTCTTTTCTATACTTGTTGGAGAACTCTTTAAGGA